>CANHPI010000015.1 GCA_947462425.1 Bacteroidota bacterium | reverse complement strand
GAACTTAATGTGTTGCTAATTTCATTTGCTCTTAAATACCCCAAGTATGCAAAAATAATAGCTTCTTTAAATTGAATTACATCATCGGTAGGAATATGAATCCTTCCCTTAAAATGCACTTTTAATCTTTCAATAAAAAAAATATTATAAGCGCCACCTCCAGTAATTAAAACAGATTGTAAATCATTTTCATTTAAAACCTGACTTATTTTTAAAGCTAAATACTCAACGCAAGTTGCTAATTTATCATTGAGCTCCATTTCTGAATTCATTAAAAGTGGCAAAAATTGAGTTTCAAACCACTCACGCCCTAATGATTGAGCGTTTGATTCTAAACTTAATAATTGCTCTAATGAATTTTGATTACAAGTACCAGCTGACGCCAATTTTCCTTCATCATCGTATGCTTTGCCAATAGTTTCAGTTAAATAATTTAAAGCCATATTAGCAATGCAAACATCAAAAGCTTCTGTTTTTCTGTTTTTGGTAAATGAAATATTTGCAATACCTCCAACATTTAAACAAGATTGAAATTCATGAAATAAATCCCGGTCTCCAATTGGAACCAAAGGCGCGCCTTGTCCATTTAAAGCTACATCTAAACTCCTAAAGTCACAAATTGTATTGATTCCAGTTTTTGCCGCAATGGTAGCCCCGCAGCCTATTTGAGTTGTAAATCCTAATTGAGGTCTGTGAAAAATGGTGTGGCCATGAGATGCGATATAATCTGCCGTTTCATGGTTATTTTTTAGAAATAAATTTATCTTTTCTGAAATAAATTGGCCGTACAAACTGTGTAATTTAAAATAGTGTTCTGCACTGGCATCAAAAACATTTTGTAAACGTTCTTTCCAAACTGGCTCGTATAAAAAGGTTTCTGAGGCAATCAGCTTAAATTCCGTAATTGAATTTTCAGTTTTAAAATTGCATAAAGCAATATCTAAGCCATCTAAAGATGTGCCGCTCATAATGCCAATTACCTTCATTGAATTATCCACGAACTAAAAGTAAGGATTTTTTAAAGCAGAGCTAGGACAATTCTATCAAAATAGTCTAAAAATTTCGCTACAAAAACTTGGTCAATTTTAATATTCTTTTACTTTTGTAAAGTTGAATTTTAATTAAACCCCTAAAACAAGTTACCATGCAATTTCAATTAACAGAAGAGCAATTGATGATTCAATCAGCAGCTCGCGATTTCGCTCAAAACGAATGTAAACCAGGAGTAATTGATAGAGATGAACATCAAAAATTTCCGGCAGAACAAGTTAAAAAATTAGGTGAATTAGGTTTTTTAGGCATGATGGTAGATCCTAAATACGGCGGTGGCGGTATGGATGCTATTTCATATGTGCTAGCAATGGAAGAAATTTCTAAAATTGATGCTTCGGTTAGTGTGGTAATGAGTGTAAATAACTCATTAGTATGTTGGGGATTAGAACACTTTGGAACAGAAGAACAAAAACAAAAATATTTAGTTCCAATTGCAAAAGGAGAAAAAATTGGGGCATTTTGTTTATCAGAGCCAGAAGCGGGTAGTGATGCCACTTCTCAAAGAACAACTGCTTTTGACAAAGGCGACCATTATTTAGTTAATGGGACTAAAAACTGGATTACTAATGGAAGTTCTGCTTCTATTTATTTGGTAATGGTTCAAACTAATGTTGAATTAGGACATAAAGGTATTAACTGCTTAATTATGGAAAGAGGAATGCCTGGTTTTGTGGTTGGACCAAAAGAAAATAAATTAGGTATTCGTGGAAGCGACACACATTCATTGATGTTTACTGATGTGAAAGTTCCTAAAGAAAATAGAATAGGGGAAGATGGATTTGGTTTTAAATTCGCTATGAAGACATTAGGTGGTGGGCGAATTGGCATTGCATCGCAGGCTTTAGGAATTGCGCAGGGTGCATACGAGTTAGCATTAGCTTATTCAAAAGAACGTAAAGCATTTGGAAAATTAATCTCTCAGCATCAAATCATTCAATTTAAATTAGCAGACATGGCTACTCGTATTGAAGCGGCTCGTTTATTAATTTACCGCGCAGCTTGGTTAAAAGATCAAGGTTTACCTTGTGAAAAAGAAGGTGCACAGGCAAAAGTATTTGCATCAGAAGTGGCGATGTGGGTTACAACAGAAGCTGTTCAAATTCATGGCGGTTACGGTTATGTAAAAGAATACCATGTTGAACGTTTAATGCGTGATGCAAAAATTACTCAAATTTATGAAGGTACGAGCGAAGTACAACGCATCGTAATATCAAGAGCTTTGTTAGCGGATTAGTAATAGTTTTAAAGTTTTAAAAAAAAGTCCTTTATGAAATTTCATAAAGGACTTTTTTTTATTTCGTTAATTTAATTATTACTTCGAGCGGAGTTGAGAAGCGAAAAATAAGTGGATTCTTAAATATTACAGTTATCTCCTTTAGACTTTGCTCAAGGTGAAAACTCGAACAGAGGTTGATTGAAAAATTAATTAAAGTTTGTAGCCATCCTTACCGCAAAAGTCATTATTAATTGAAGCAACTGTTTCTAAATTTTTTTTAAAGTATGTTCTTCGTATGATTTTGTTAATGCGCCTAAAAAAGTGTCAGATTCCTGCGCTCCTGAAACGGCATATTTATTATCTAATAAAAAAAATGGAACACCATTAACGCCAATTTGTTGCGCTTGTTTTATGTCATGATAAACTTCGTTAGTATAAGTATTACTTTTTAAAAGGGCACTTACTTCTGTTTTATCTAACCCAAGTTCTGTTGCAATTTGTAAAAGTGTATTAAAATCTGCTGTATTTTTACCTTCAATAAAATAAGCTGAAAATAATTTTTCTTCTAATTCATTTTGCTTACCATATTTTTTTGCTAAGTGCGATAAACGATGTGCATCTAGTGAATTTGCTACAATCGCTTTTTCAAAATGAAAATCTAATCCAACTTGTTTTGCAATGCCTGTTACATGAGCAATTGTTTGATCAGCTTGTTCTTTGCTCCAACCTTTTTTTTGAGCTAAATTATCAATTGTATTTAGGCTTGGATTAGTAATGGTTGTTGGGTCTAATTGAAAACTTTTCCAGATGACATTAATCTTATCTTTATGGGAAAATTGCGCTAAGGCTTTTTCAAATTTACGCTTGCCTATATAACAAAACGGACACATTACGTCACTCCAAATTTCTACGTTCATATTATTTTGTTTATTAAATTATATCATCAAATCTATTGCATTTTAATTAAATCTTTATAAAAAAAAGCTACCACAAGGTTGAGGTAGCTTTTTAATTTGTTCGCAATTGTTTGCATTAAGCAATTTCAGCTGGCTTTAATTTGTTTAATTCAGCAACAACCATTTTTCGTTTCTCATTAAAGTCAGCAATTTTTTGTTTTTCAGCATTAATTTTATCTTCTATTTCTTTCATAAATGGATTAATGCCTTTGCTACTCGATTTAAAAAAACCTAAATTGTTATCGTAAGTTTTTATACGTCCATTAATTTCATCAATTTGTTTTTTGAAATAGTCGGCTTCTTTTTTTAATGCAACTTCTGGATTTTCGCCATTTGATAAACGCTCTAATTTAGTTTTAAATTGCATCATAAATTTTTCAGCAGCGCCCACATTCATTTTCTCATACAATTCATCTAGTCGGTTATAAAAAGCATCATTCACGCGCTTTTTATCTTTCATTGGAACCATACCTGCATTATTCCAATCAGTTGCAAATTGTTTTAATGCAGAGTGATTTTCGGAAGTGTTTTCAGATAAATTAAACTCATTAATTTTTTTCAATAGGTCTTCTTTGTGCGTTAAGTTATTTTCAAAGCTAGCATCAATAGCTTCAAAATGAGCTTTTTTGGCATCAAAAAAATGATTGCAAGCTGCTCTAAACTGATTAAATAGTTTTGTTTCGTCACCGCCTGCATGAGGAATTTTTTTCCAGGCATCCTGTAATTTAATTAAAGCTAAACCTGTTTTTTGCCAATCAGTGCTTACTTTTAAGCCATTTGCTTTAGCAATTAACTCTTGTTTTTGAGTTTTAATTACGCCCATTTTTTCATGAAAAACGCTAAAAAATGCTTTTTTCTTATCAAAAAACATATCGCATAATTCTCTAAACTCAGCCCAGGCTTTATCATTGTCTTTTGCGTTAGCTCTACCAATAGTTTTCCATTCGGATTGTAAAGTCACTAACTCATTGGTCAAATTATTCCAAATTGGTCCGCTTGCTGTTTCCGATTTAGTAATAATTTCTTTTATTTTTTCAAGTAGCGTTTTTTTCTGATTTAAATTAGCTTCTTTTTCTTCTTCAACTGAATTGTAATGTGCTTTTAATTTCGAATAAGCTTCGTCTAGTGCTGCTCTAAAACTTCCTTTTAATTCATCCCATTTATCATTTGGTACAGGCCCAATTTCTTCCCAATCGTTGCGGTAAATTTTAATTAAGCGCTCAGCTTCTTTAATATTAGTTTGATCTTTAATAGCTTTTATCTTTTCTAATAACTCCGTTTTTAATTCGTAATTACGTTTCAAATCGTGTTCTTGTAGCTGTTTTGATAAACTTAATTTGTAATTAAATTCTTCAATGGCTTTGCTATATTCCGCTTGGTTTTCTTTGTATTTATGAGGAGAAACAGCACCTGTTGCTTTCCATTGGCCTTGCAACTCAACTAATTTTTTAATTGCAGCACCAATATTATCACTTACTTGACTAAGGTCGTTTATTTTGGAAATAATGTCTTGGCGAATTATTAAATTTTTGCCTTGCTCAATTGCTAGACGAGCGTCTTCTTCTTTTTTCTTTTTTTCGATTTTATCAATTAATTCAGATATTTTTAAATCTTCCACAGATTTAGCATATTCAAATTCTTTTGCTTTGCCGCCTTCTTCAACAAATTCTTGTTTAGCAGTTTCGAATTCGGCTGTCCACAATTTTTGATACTCTTTTTGCAGAGTGCGCATTTGGTGAGCAACAGCACTAGCTTCAGGTTGTTGAAGCATTTCTTCCAGTTTTGTAATAATTACGTTCTTCATTTTTTTATAAACCTTTCTTTAGGGTTTTTTGTTTAGTTTATATAACCTATCAAAAATAAAGTAAAAATTTAATTTACAAAACATTACAACTATTTTTTTATTGAAAAAATAGTTTAAATTTAATGCTGCAATGAACAATATTGAACCTGAAGCCCTCGAATTATTAGAGTTCTATAGAATAAAAAAATACATTACTAATTTTTGTTATAGTAATGGTGCTAAACATAAAGCGGCACAAATTTCTGTTTTTGAAAATAACGAAAAATTATCTATTGAATTACATAGAGTTTCTGAACTAAAAGATACAATAAGTGGTCAATCTTTTTTCCCTGATATTCAATTTGAAGATTTTTTGAAGGAAGCTTCTTTGTTGGGATTGGAAGGCAGCATGTTAACCGAAGAACAATTTTTATTGATTAAACAAGCCACTGAGATTAGTAATACTGTTATTCGTTTTTTGAAAAATAAAAAAAGCCTTATGCCTTATTTGACCCAAGTGGCAGATAATTTAGAGGATAATAAATTTATAATAGAAGAGATAGATCGTATTGTTGATTTTGATGCAACTGTAAAAAATTCGGCATCTAAAGAGTTGCAAAAAATCCGTAAAGATTTATCTGAAAAACGTCGTGAAAGCGATGCTAAGTTTGATCGGCAAGTTAATGAATTGCGTAAACTTGGTTTTATTAGAGATAATGAAGAAAGTTTTTTTAATGGACGAAGAACCTTGGCGGTTTTAGTTGAACATAAATCTGAAATTAGTGGTTTTGTGCATAATAAAAGCGAAACTGGTAAAACTATTTTTATTGAACCTGGCGCAACAATTAGTATTAACAATGATATTGCTGAACTAGAAATTGACGAACGTCGTGAAATAAATAGAATATTAAGAGAACTGACCAATACATTAAGACCGTTTTCTTATCAATTAAAACAATACAATGAGTTATTAATTGAACTTGATTTTTTAAAAGGCAAAGCAAAGTTTGCACAATTAATTAACGCAACATTACCTTTTATTTCTGCTTCATCAGAGTTAAAATTAAATAAAGCTTATCATCCGGTTTTGTTTTTACAAAACAAGGAATTAAAGAAACATACAGTCCCATTAACTATTCATTTAGAAACTGAAAATCATTTATTGGTTATTTCTGGACCAAATGCTGGTGGTAAATCAATCACATTAAAAACGGTAGGGTTATTGCAAACCATGTTGCAATCAGGCTTGTTAGTTTCTGTTGCTGAAAATTCAGTCATGAGTTTTTTTAAACATATTTTAATTGATATTGGCGATACTCAAAGTATAGAACATGAATTAAGTACCTATAGTGCACGACTTAAAAACATGATTACCATTTTAAAAACAGTAAGTTCTAATACGCTCGTGTTAATGGATGAGTTTGGAAGTGGCACAGATCCTGAATTAGGAGGCGCCATGGCTGAGGTTGTTTTAGAAGAATTAGTTAAATCAAAAACATTTGGTGTAATAACTACGCATTATTCTAATGTGAAATTATTGGCTAATAAATTAAATGGTGTATCAAACGGAAGTATGTTGTTTGATTTGGAAACCTTAGATCCAAAATATATTTTAACTGTTGGAGAACCCGGAAGCAGTTATACCTTTGAGGTAGCTGAAAGAGTAGGCTTTCCGAAAGATTTAATTGAAAGAGCTAAAGAAAAAATTGATACAGATAAAGTTGATTTAAATATTTTATTGGCCGAGGTTCAACAACAAAAAACTAGGTTGAATGAAGCAATTGAACGAACTGAGCATGAAGAATTTTTAAAGAAAATTTCGAAGGAAAAATATGATGTTCTATCAACAAATTATAGAGAGAAAATAGAAAAAGAAAGAGAGAGAAAAATTGAGTTGGCTCGTTTGGCAGAATTTGGACAAAAATATCTGCGTTTAATGGATGATTGGAATAGAACTGACGATAGAAAGTTAGTAATAAAACGCTTTATTGATGGTATTACCGCAGAAACCAATAAACGTAAAGAGTTAGCGAAGCAAAATAAACGTGATGAATTTGCAGAGAAAAAGGTGGCTCGTTTAAAACCTTTGTTAAAAGTTGGTAGTAAAGTAAAAGTTTTAAATAGTAATGAAATCGGTATGGTGGAATTAATTAAAAATGAAAAAGTGAATATTAAATTCGGACATTTAAAAATGACTGTTAATATTCAAAATTTAGAAATTGTCCGAGAATAGAGATGAGATATAAATTATACGGTAAGAGTTTTATGTCACACAGAGCGGATTAGAAGCGCTTTTAACACTAAGTGAAAATTAAATTTTTTAATGGCACAATGAATAATAGTTTTTTTTTATTTATTTTATTTTTCCAACTAATTGGTTCCTCTCAAAATCCAATCATTATAGCTCACCGCGGCGCTAGTGCTTATGCGCCAGAGAATACTTTGGCATCTTTTGAAAAAGCAATTGAAATGGGTTCTTTAATTATTGAAACTGACGTGCATCAAACAAAAGACAGTGTGGTAATATTGATGCACGATTTAAGTTTAGATAGAACTACTAATGGAAAAGGTTTGATAAAGGACATTTTTTCATACGACTTCAAGAAACTTTCTATCAAACAACAAAACATTGTTCGGAATGAACATCCCCCCACATTAGAAGAAGCTATTGCTTTGATAAATGGACGATGTAAATTACTTATTGAATTAAAAAAAGGGAATAATTATTATCCCAATATAGAAAAACACGTTGTTGATTTAATTAAAAAATACAAAGCTCAAAGTTGGATAAGCACTATTCATTCGTTTGATAAAGAAGCTTTGGTAAATGTTGCTAAAAGAGATAGTAGCATAAACCTTCAAAAATTAATTGTTTTTAATCTTCCTTTAGTGAGTTTTAATTTTGATAAACATTTTAGTAAAGATGATTTCAAAAATTGGGAGGGAGTAAATGTATATTATAAATTTTGCAGTAAACGTGTGATTAGGAAAATTCATAACTTAGGAAAAACGGTGTATGTTTGGACTGTTAATGACCCTAAAAAAGCTCGTAAATTAGCAAAGCGAGGGGTAGATGGAATTATTTCTAATAAACCTGATATTTTAAAGTTGAAGTAATATTTAGTTTGCAAAAACTATTATTATCTTTACGCTATGCCTCGTTACTTTATTCAGTTAGCATATAATGGCGCCAATTTTAATGGTTGGCAAATTCAGGATAATACCCCAAATACTGTTCAGGAAGTTTTAGAAGAAAAAATGTCCATGATTTTATCTGAAACTATTAAAGTTGTAGGATGTGGTAGAACCGATACCGGTGTTCATGCTAAAGATTATTTTGCTCATTTTGATTCCGAGAAAATAGATTTACATATAGCAGATACTAATTATGTTTATAAATTAAATAAAGTATTGCCTTTTGAAATTGCGGTGAAAAGGATGTACTTAGTTAAAGATGATGCTAGCGCTCGATTTGATGCTGAGTTTAGAAGCTATCAGTATTTATTACATTCCTATAAAAATCCTTTTTTAACATCTACTTCATTATTGCATTATGGCGATTTAAATTTAGATGCCATGAATGAAGCAGCCGCTTATTTATTAACGGTTACTGATTTTACAAGTTTTAGTAAAGTAAACACACAAACAAAAACTAATATTTGTAAGGTTGTTTTTGCTCAATGGTCTAAACTTAGTAATACCGAGTTTGTTTTTACAATAACCGCTAATCGTTTTTTACAGAATATGGTACGCGCTATTGTTGGTACTTTATTAGAGGTAGGAAGAGGAAAAATGAATTTAGAAGAATTTAAAATAATTATTGAAAATAAAAACCGTTCAGATGCCGGAATGTCAGTGGCTGGTCACGCTTTATATTTAACTAACATACAATATCCGGAAACCCTTTTTAATGGCTAAAACTGAAGTGAATAATAAATTTAGTTTAAAATTATTAAGACGAATTCTTTCTTATAGTAAACCCTATAAAAAATTATTTATTTTAGCTGTCACTCTTACCTTACTTTTATCCTCTTTGGCTATCGTTAGGCCATTATTAATTAATCAAATGTTAAATGGTATTGGTGCAATTAATCCTTCAGACGATGGCTATATGCAACCCTTAGAGAAGATTAATTTTTTAAATAAAATGGGTTTAATGCTTTTGGGTGTTTTGTTAATTGAAGCTCTATTGCAATTCACTAATATATATGTTACTAATTTATTAGGGCAAAATATTGTTAAAGATTTACGATTACAAGTTTACAGACACATTTTAAAATTAAAAAACACCTATTTTGATAATACACCTGTTGGAACTTTAGTGACTAGAGCAATTTCAGATATCGAAAGTTTAAGTGATGTGTTTTCACAAGGGTTCATTGTTATTTGTGGTGATATATTAATGTTAGTGATTTTTTTAACAGCCATGTTTATGAAAAACTGGGCTATTGCTTTAGTAACGTTAAGCACCATTCCATTATTATTAGTGGCCACTAACTTATTTAAAAATGGTGTTAAAAAAACATTTACCGAAGTGCGAAATGCGGTTGCTGCGTTAAATGCATTTACTAATGAGCATATTTCAGGTATGCGCATTGTGCAATTATTTAATCGAGAAAAAATAGAGTACGAAAAATTTCAAGAGATTAATGAAAAACATAAAGTGGCTAACATTCGTTCCATATGGTATTATTCCGTTTTTTTTCCGGTTGTCGAAATTTTATCAGCAGTATCAATTGCTTTATTTATTTGGTTTGCAGGTCTAAATGCTAACTCTTACAATCTTAAATTAGGCGACATTACTTTTTTTATCATGATGATTAACATGGTGTTTCGTCCTATTCGAATGTTGGCTGATCGATTAAATACTTTACAAATGGGAGTGGTTGCTTCGGAACGTGTTTTTAAAGTGATTGATACCGAGGAAATAATTTCAGAAACAGGAACTGTTTCAGCTAAAAATATCAAAGGGAAAGTAGAATTTAACAACGTATGGTTTGCATATAAAGGCGATGATTATGTTATTAAGGGAATTTCTTTTACCATTCATCAAGGAGAAACAGTTGCTATAATTGGAGCAACAGGTGCAGGTAAATCGAGTATAATAAATTTATTAAGCAGGTTCTATGAAATTAACAAAGGTCAAATTTTAATTGATGATGCAGCAATTTCTGAATATAAGCTTAATGAGTTGCGCGAATCTGTTGGAGTTGTATTACAAGATGTATTTTTATTTAGTGACAGTATTTTAAACAACATTACACTTAATAATTCTTTAATAACCGAAGAGCAAGTAATTGCCGCAGCTAAAAATATTGGAATTCATGAATTTATTAGTGGATTACCTGGTGGTTATCATTATAATGTTAAGGAACGCGGCGCTATGTTATCAGCAGGACAGCGGCAGTTAGTGGCTTTTGTGCGAGCTTATGTTTACAATCCTCCAATATTTGTATTAGACGAAGCAACTTCTTCTATAGACTTGGAAACTGAAAAATTAATTCAAAAAGCTTCTCTTGAATTATCTAAAAACAGAACATCCATTATTATTGCACATCGTTTATCAACAATCCATCATGCTCATAAAATTATTGTGATGGATAAAGGTGAAATTATAGAGCAAGGAGAAACCAAAGATCTTTGGCAAAAGGAAGATGGTGTTTATAAAAAAATGCTGGAATACAAATAAAATTATTTTAAATAATGAAAAACATTCTGTTGATATCAGATACCCACAGCCACTTAGACAACGCTTTACTGAAACATATTGATGTTGCAGATGAAGTATGGCATGCGGGCGATATTGGTAATGTTGATTTAACAGATGCTATAAAAAAACGAAAGCCTTTGCGAGCTGTTTATGGCAATATAGATGATCATGCGTTGAGAAAAGAATTTCCTAAAAATTTAATTTTTACTTGTGAAGATGTTAAAATTTTTATCACCCATATTTGCGGACAGCCCACCAATTATTTAAAAGAGGTAAAAGAGATATTATTAGCCGAAAAACCTAAATTATTTATTTGCGGACATTCGCATATTTTAAAAGTGATGTATCAAAAACAATATGATGTATTGCATATGAATCCTGGTGCATGTGGTGTTCATGGTTTTCATCAAATTAAAACGGTTTTACGTTTTGTAATTGATAGAACTGAAATTAAAGATTTAGCAATTATTGAATTAGGCAGTAGGGTATGATTTTCCCTTATTAAATATGTAAAACAATATCTGCAATCTAATTATTTTGAGATTAGGTAGAGTTGTTTTATTAAAATATTTATTACTCTTTTAAAATAAAGTTCTTTAATATGTTTATACTGATAATTTTAAACCTAAAATCTTATAAACAATCGGTTGAAAAGTACGTTATTTAAACGTGAGGATTTTCCTTAAATTCGCATCTTTAAAAACATATATATGACTACAGATAAATTTGTTTCCCGTCATAACGGTCCACGTCAAAATGAAATTAATCAAATGCTCGCCAAAATTGGGGTTGCATCTGTTGATGAATTAATAAGTCAAACCGTGCCTGCGGGTATTCGTTTAAAACAACCATTGCAAGTAGCTTCGGCTATGAGTGAGTATCAATATGCTAAACATTTAAAAGCGCTTGGCAAAAAAAACAAAGTATTTCGTTCATATATAGGCTTAGGATATTATAATAACATTTTACCAGCGGTTATACAGCGTAACGTATTGGAAAATCCAGGTTGGTACACTGCTTACACGCCGTACCAAGCAGAAATTGCTCAAGGTCGCTTGGAAGCTATTTTAAATTTTCAAACTATGGTTATGGACTTAACGGCCATGCCACTTGCAAATGCCTCTTTATTAGACGAAGCAACTGCGGCAGCAGAAGCGTTGTTTATGTTTTATAGCAACCGTAGTAAAGACAAAGTTAAAAACGGTGGAAATAAATTTTTTATCAGTAATACTGTTTTTCCTCAAACCATTGATGTTGTTAGAACCCGCGCTGTGCCTTATGGTATTGAATTGGTAATTGGTGATGCTAATATAGTTTCATTAGATGATACATTTTTCGGAGCTTTAATTCAGTATCCGGATATTAACGGGGAAATAAATGATTATAAAACTTTTGTTAATAACGCTCATGCAAACGAAATTCAAGTGGTTGTTGCAACTGATTTATTAGCATTAGCATTATTAACACCTCCAGGTGAGTGGGGTGCTGATTGCGTTGTTGGTAATTCGCAACGTTTTGGTGTGCCGTTGGGTTATGGTGGACCTCATGCTGCTTTTTTTACTTGTCGCGAAAACTATAAACGATTATTACCTGGTCGTATTATCGGTGTTTCTGTAGATGCAGATGGTAATCCTGCATTACGCATGGCATTACAAACTCGTGAGCAACATATTAAACGAGATAAAGCAACATCTAATATTTGTACAGCACAAGCCTTATTAGCTATTATGGCTAGTATGTATGCGGTGTATCATGGGCAAGAAGGAATTAAAGCTATTGCTCAAGGTGTTCATAACGCTACAGATACAATTGTTGGTGCTTTAAAAAGTAATGGCTTTGAAGTTAAAACTAAATTATATTTTGATACAATTATTGTTGCTTGTGATGCAGATAAAATAATTGCAGCAGCAGAGGCTAAAGAAATTAATTTCAGAAAAGTGGACGATAAGCATATTGGTATTTCATTAGACCAAACTGTTGAACAACAAGATTTAGTAGATATTTTATCTATTTTTGGAATTGAATTAACAGCTGTGCCAAACACTTCAAATGTAGTCTCTTCATCAAATTTAAAACGTTCGTCCTCATACTTAACTCATCCAACTTTTAATTCTTATCATAGTGAGAGTGAAATGATGCGTTACATTAAACGTTTAGAAAATAAAGATTTATCCTTAGTTCATTCCATGATTTCATTAGGTTCTTGTACCATGAAATTAAATGCAGCGTCTGAATTATTACCAATTACTTGGCCAGAATTTGCTAATATTCATCCATTTGTTCCATTAAATCAGGCACAAGGATATATGGAGTTAATTGAGCAATTAAATAAAGATTTATCCGAAATTACCGGCTTTGCTCGTATGAGTTTTCAACCAAACTCTGGCGCTCAAGGTGAGTACACTGGTTTAATGGTTATCAGAGCTTATCATATCGCAAACAATAACGCTCATCGTAATGTTGCTATCATTCCGTCTTCGGCGCATGGCACCAATCCGGCATCTGCTGCTATGGCAGGAATGAAAATCATTATTTCAAAATGCGATGATAAAGGAAATATTGATTTAATTGATTTAAAAGAAAAAGTAGAATTACATAAAGATAATTTATCTTGTTTAATGGTAACGTATCCTTCAACGCATGGTGTTTACGAAGAATCTATTACCGACATTACTAAATTAATTCACGATAATGGTGGTTTAGTTTATATGGATGGGGCTAATATGAATGCACAAGTTGGCTTAACATCGCCAGGTAATATTGGGGCTGATGTTTGTCATTTAAACTTACATAAAACATTTGCTATTCCTCATGGTGGCGGTGGACCTGGTATGGGTCCAATTGGTGTCGTTGAAAAATTAGTGCCATTTTTACCTTCGCATACAATTGTAAACACTAGTGGAGACCAAGGAATTACAGCTGTTTCCGCAGCGCCTTATGGCAGCGCATTGATTTTATTAATTTCATATGGTTACATTAAAATGTTAGGCGCTGATGGCTTAAAACAAGCAACTGAGGTGGCAATTTTAAATGCTAACTACATGAAAGAATTATTATCGCCAAGCTATAAAATTTTGTATACTGGTAAAAACGGACGATGTGCGCATGAAATGATTTTAGATTGCAGCGATTTTAAAGCACCATCAGGTGTTGAAGTTGGTGATATAGCTAAACGTTTAATGGATTATGGTTTCCATGCTCCAACAGTTTCTTTCCCTGTGCATGATACCTTAATGATAGAGCCAACGGAAAGCGAAAGCAAAGGTGAATTAGATCGTTTTTGTGAAGCCATGATTTCTATTCGTAAAGAAATTCAAGAAATTCAAGACGGTAAATTTGAAAAGGCGGATAACGTTATTAAAAATGCACCACATACTTGTAAATTAGTAGTTGCCGATAATTGGACAAAAGCATACTCTCGTCAAAAAGCTGCTTATCCATTAAATTGGGTGCGTGATAATAAATTTTGGCCAAGTGTTGCTAAAGTTGATAGCGCTTACGGAGATAGAAATTTAGTGTGTTCTTGTGCTCCAATTGAAGCATATATGGAAGAAGCTGTTTCAGCTTAATTTACCTTTACTAATTATTTTTTAAAGCCCTTCAGCAATGAGGGGCTTTTGTTTTCAATTTCATATTATAAACAATTAAAACGTACATCTTTTTTTAACATAAAATAAAATTCTTTTTAATTTTTGTTTCTTTGTAAGATATGTCACTATTTATCACCTCATTGAATTCTGGAAGCAACGGTAATTGTTATTACGTGGGCAATAACAATGAGGCCATTTTGATTGATGTTGGAATATCCTGCAAAGAGGTTGAAAAACGAATGGAACGTTTGAATTTATCTTTGGATAAAGTAAAAGCATTATTTATATCTCATGAGCACGGCGATCATATAAAAGGGTTACAGATTTTGTCTAAAAAATACCAGTTACCCATTTATATTACTACGCGTACTTTAAATAATTCCCATTTAATTTTAGAGGATAATTTAATTAAGAAATTTAATGGCTATGAACAAATTATCATAGGAAACTTAGTTGTAGTGCCGTTTCCAAAAAGGCATGATGCCCATGATCCTTATAGTTTTACTATAGAAAATGATGGAGTAAAAGTTGGGGTGCTCACTGATATTGGTTCTGTTTGTGATCATGTGATTTCTAATTTTAAGCAATGTCACGCTGCTTTTTTAGAGGCAAATTACGATGACATGATGCTTGAAAATGGCAGCTATCCTTATTATTTAAAAGATAGAATTCGTGGTAATAATGGTCACTTATCTAATAAACAAGCATTAGATTTATTTATAAATCATAAGCATGAATCAATGAGTCATGTTATATTATCTCATTTATCAAAGGATAATAATTGCCCTATCCTCGTTAAAAATTTGTTTTCTAAATATGCTCAAAGAACTAAAGTTATTGTTGCTTCACGTTTGCAGGAAACAGAGATTTTTCATATTACGAGTAATGTAATAGTTGAAAATGGTTTGAGCTAAACTCTTACTGTTAGATATTGTAATACCCTTCTGTAAACAAAATGACTTCCTTCTAATAAGTGAATTTTGTCATATTTAAAATTAATTATTTTTCTTAAATTTAAAATATGCTTCAAGTTCTTCCAATATTTTCTTCCAATCAAATTAAAGCAATTGATGTTTTTACAATTCAGTCCGAACCCATTTTATCAATTGATTTGATGGAACGAGCAGCTTTAAAATGTACTCAATGGATTATTAAAAACTACGACAACAAAACTATTTTTAAAGTGTGTTGTGGATTAGGAAATAATGGAGGTGATGGCTTAGCAATTGCTCGTCTGTTATTAGAGCATGGTTATATAGTTGAAGTATTTATTATTAATTATTCGAATAAATATTCAAATGATTTTTTAATCAATAAAAAGCGATTAGAAAAATCATTTTCAAAGTTTATAATGGAAGTTAAGGATAGTAAGCATTTACCAAACATACATTCTTCGGATATAGTTATTGATGCATTATTTGGAATTGGATTATCTAAATCATTAGAAGGTTTGGCTGCAGATTGTGTGAAAGAAATTAATGAGAGTAACGCAAAAGTAATTTCTATTGATGTGCCTTCCGGATTATTTGTAGATAAACATTCTGATGCATCTTCGTTTATTATTAAAGCATTTGATACATTAACATTTCAATTTCCAAAACTTGCTTTTTTATTTTCTGAAAATGCCATGTATTTTGGTAACGGACATATATTAGATATTGGTTTAAAAATTAGTGAGGATATTCAAAAACAAACTGAGGCATTTTATTTGACTGAAAACTTTATCAAACACTTAATAAAACCTCGTCAAAAATTTTCACACAAAGGCACTTTTGGACATAGCCTTTTACTAGTGGGAAGTTTTGGAAAAATGGGCGCAGCTATTATGAGTGCTCATAGTTTATTACGAAGTGGCGCAGGATTACTAACGGTTTGTGTACCTAAGTGTGGTTATGAAATTATGCAAACTGCTTTGCCAGAAGCGATGGTGTTGGTTCAAGGAAATTATTTTTTTAAAATTGAAGAGTTAGATTTGAAAATTTATTCTAGTGTTGGAATAGGTCCTGGAATTGGAACTGAAGAGGACACGCAGCAAAGTGTAAAATATGTTTTATCCCAATCTAAAAAACCATTAGTAATTGATGCGGATGCATTAAATGCGATAAGTTTAAATAAAGAATGGTTAAAATTAATTCCTGTAAATTCAATTTTAACACCGCATCCAAAAGAATTTGAGCGTTTAACTAAATCAATAAATAATGATTTTGAGCAACATCAATTACAAATTGAATTTTCAAAACAGTATCAGGTTTATGTTGTTTTAAAAGGAGCTCATACATGCATTACAACTCCTGAAGGGAAAAGTTATTTTAATAGCACAGGAAATTCTGGGTTAGCAAAGGGTGGAAGCGGAGATGTTTTAACGGGTTTGATTACTGGCTTATTAGCTCAAGGTTATACATCTTTTGAATCAAGTTTAATAGGAGTATACGTTCATGGCTTAGCCGGGGATATTACTAAAAAAGAAAAGGGTGAAATTGCTATGATTCCAACCGATGTGATAGAAAAAATACCTGCTGCGTTTAAACAATTGATTGATGGTTTGTAAGCACTAAATCATAAACACATCATTACGTTATTTCTTAATTAGTGTCAGCAAGTAAACTCACTATCTTTGAGTGCTTGCAAGAAAGTGTCAGATGCTAGACATTTTTATAGCCTTTAAAATAGGAGTTTGCATTTCGCAAATGACAGTTTTCAAGGCAAAAATAACGACGCAGATGGCGTTATCCTGCAAGCACTAATTAATTATTCCCTAAACAATATAGAGCCATCGCCATAACTTAAAAATCTAAAATCGTTTTCTAGAGCGTAATTGTATATTTCTCTCCAATTGTTACCAGTAAATGCTGCCACTAGAAGAATTAAAGTGCTTTCAGGTTGATGAAAATTAGTTATCAAAGCATTAACAATTTTAAAATTGTAACCT
>CANHPI010000014.1 GCA_947462425.1 Bacteroidota bacterium | reverse complement strand
TGGTTATTTATGTAAGGATCATCACTGCGAAGACGAATTCACTGAAACTAATTACTACTGCTACAAGGCCGCTTGTTACCAAACTACAAAAGCGGTTGTAGAAAAATTAAATATTCCTGAAGGGAAATACACCTTGAGTTTTCAAAGTAGATTAGATAATAAATGGTTAACGCCTTTTAGTGATAAAGTTGTAGAAGAATTGGCAAATAAAGGCGCTAAAAACTTATTGGTATTCTCGCCTGCATTTACGGCTGATTGCCTAGAGACTATTTATGAAATTGGAACTGAATATCAAGAAATTTTTGAAAAACATGGTGGCCACAAAATACAATTAGTGGAGAGTTTAAATAGCGGAGATGATTGGGTAGAGACGGTTAAGAAGATAGCTTTACAATAAAATTTATTTTTATTTTTTAACGAGGGCTATAAACGAAAATTTAGGTCAAAAAATATTTAAATATTATCTTTATAATTATAATACTATTTATTTAAAAGCACCTATTTATTAAACCTATAATTAACATAACCGATTTTAAGTATGCTTTACTTACCAATTGTAATCAAAATCATTTTGGATTTAAAACACATCTTTTATTATCTAATAAAAGTGAACTACAGTTTTTAAGCCCGCATAAAAAATGTATTTGTTTGGTTAATTATGATTTTAAGAATGAAATAGAAACTTTTTCAGAAAAAGACAATAATCCACTTCAATTATCTAATCAATTATTTATTGAGGTTGAACAAGAAATTAATACTAACGATTTGCCTTATGAAGAAACAAAGTCTTCTAATCAATCAGTAAATATAATTTCAACAGTTAGCAAAGAAAAATACATTGAAAAGGTAAATGCTATAAAACAACATATACAACAAGGAGATATTTACGAAATAAATTACTGCATTACTTTTGAAGCAAATGACATTACTATAAACCCTTTGAAGATTTATCATAAATTAAACACGATTAGTAATGCTCCTTATGCTGCTTTTGCAAAATTTGATAAACACTATATTATTTCATCTAGTCCGGAGCTTTTTTTAACAAAAAAAGGAAATACCTTGGTTACCAAGCCAATTAAGGGAACAGCTAAAAGAGGAATCACACAGACGGAAGACGATGTCATTAAATTAGAATTACAATCAAACTTAAAAGAGCGTAACGAAAACGTTATGATTGTTGATGTGGCTAGGAACGATTTATCTCGCCTTGCAAAAAAAGGAAGTGTTAATGTAGAAAAATTATGTGATATCGAATCTTATCAGCAAGTTCATCAAATGGTAAGTACAGTAAGCTGTGAGTTAAAAGAAAACACATCATTTAATGATATTATAAAAGCCACCTTTCCTATGGCAAGTATGACCGGTGCACCAAAAATAAGAGCTATGCAATTGATTGATGAGTTTGAATTATATAATCGAGGGCCGTATTCAGGTGCTTTAGGATACATTGACGAAAAGGGCGATTTTGATTTAAGTGTATTAATCAGAAGTATTTTTTATGATGAAGAAAAACACTACTTAAGTTTTACCGTTGGTAGTGCCATAACCGCTATGTGTAATGCTGAAGATGAGTATGAAGAATGTTTATTAAAAGCAAAAGCAATGATGCAGGTGCTTAGTAGTTAGTTTTATATATTTTGGGCGTTTCGCTCCTATCGTCGGGTCAGGCTTTACGTTGTTTCCGATATCTATATGGACTTTGATAAAAGGCAAGCAAAAATATTTACACTTCTACCGATAGCTATCGGTACCTTAACGCAAATACTACCATGTCTTAAATTTAAATACCAAATTAAAAGTGAATTGCGTGAAGGATAGAATGGAAAGCCTTTTAATTTTGCGCAAAGACACAAAAATAAAAGCTTAAAATGATAGCCTGACCCCGCCGCCTTTTTGCGGGGGCACGCCCAACTATATTAATATTAAAATTTACTTCGGCTAAATTTGCTATGATTTGTTTACCTTATAAAACTATTCAACAACAATCATTTTTGAAGCAATTTTTTTACTCTTATCCATTAAATTTATAATATATTGCCCTTTTACTAAATCAGTAATAGAAATAGTATTTTCTGAATAAACTGCATGAATGCGTTTTACTATTTTACCTTGCATATCATAAATATGAATACTTGATGAATTAGTTGGATTAAAATTTTCAATAGTTATATTTAAAATAGTTGAACTTGGATTTGGAAATATATTTAATTTAATATCGTGTTTTTGTATTTTATTATTGTAAGTTAAAACACTACTTTGACCGTTTGCAAAAACATACTCTCCAAGTTTTAAAGTGTCTGCTGTAACAAACCCAAGTTTAGATGAAATTTTAAATTTCGAATAATTTGTTACTTCGCGCCAATCATCTGCCGCATTTTTTCTATATAGTAAAATTAAACTGTCGCCGTTAAAGATAGTTAAACAAGTATCTAAATAGCTATTGCCTGATGTGTTTTTAGTTCCATCGTAATTAAATTTAATTTTAGCTAAAAAGCCAGAGGATAAAATACCATCTACTTTCCAATAATGTTGTGAGTTGAGTCTTAAATTATTAAGATTATTTTTAAAAGGATCAGGTGACGCAAAATTATGTTCAATTCGAATGTAGGAAGAATCTAACCCCTTGTTTGAAACAATAATTGCAGATCTACCAAGAGTGTATGTTATTGTTGCATTTGTTTTAATGGTTTTAAATTCCGAAGAAATGGCATCACTAATTTTTGAATCAACATTAATACCTGTATAAATAGGCAGTACGTTAGTTTGTACAGTAAACGAATTAGTAGTTCCAGTCATATTTATTTGCTTCACTTCTTTATTCCAATTAGCATTCATAAAGGTTACCTCTAAAGGAACATTTGAAAATAAATTTGGCGCACCAAATAATTTTTGCTTCACAAATACAATTGCTGTATATGGAGCTGAGGTGCCGGTTATTTTTACAGAATCTATAGAAAAATGCGGCCATCCTCCGTTTAATACCCAGTTATCAAAAAAGCTTGTTAAATTTTGTCCGGAGGATATTTGTAACAAATCTCTAAATTCTAAACTGTTCATATTCTTGAAAGCTTTTTGCTGAAGTACGTATTTTAAACCAGCAAAAAAAGCAGCATCACCCATATAGCTCCTTAGTGTATGAGCAACATCCGCCCCTTTTTTATAAACATGATCTCCGTATGTATATTGATGGGGAACTCCTGAAATTGCTCTAAATCCTTTTTCTCTTAAATGAATAAATTTTACAATATCATCGTGCACTGTTTTTACTTCCGTTAAATATTTAGAATAATTATACATCCACTCCAAAAATAAACGTTCACTGTAGCTTGCCATGCCCTCATTTAACCACATATCTTCCTGCGTTTCGCAGGTCATTAAATCTCCCCACCAATGATGTGATAGTTCGTGTGCCATTAAATTGGCCTCGTATGCAATTGATATTGCTGCTTGTGGATATGCAATATTTGTTGCATGTTCCATTGCGCCGCTATTAAAAGGAACTAGGCAATAACCAACTCTATTCCAAACATACGGACCATAATAATTTTCGTAACCTAAAATTGCATTAGGTAAATGAATAAAACCGTTTTTTAACGCGATAGTATCACTTGGCCGGGCGGCTAATGTAATAGGTAAATTACCATTGGCAGCATTAACGCTCCAATTAACCTGGGTATAGTCTGCCACAGCAACTGATGCTAAATAAGAAGGGATTTCTTTATTTAAAATCCAATTTCGGGTTCTAAAATTTCCAGTTACAATATCAGATACTAATTGGCCATTACAAAAAGAAGTTTTTGAAACACTTGTTATTATATTAAACTCATAAAACGATTTTTCTACAAAATTATCAAAGCACGGAAACCAAACTCTTCCATAATTATGAGGTTTAGCGCCAAAACCTACGCCTAAATTATAGGCATAATTACCACTAAATGAAAACCCACCCCAACCTGCTGGATCGCCCTGCGGTACGCCGTGATAATAAACAATTACGTTGGAAGTATCAGTTGTGTTTAAAGCTGATTGTAAATTCACTCTAAGCAATGTATCATTATAACTGTAGGATAGTAAAACTGAATTTTGAGAAATACTGTCAATTGTCATTTTTAATAAATCAAGAGGTAAATTGTTCAGACCATTTAATTTAGGCTTGAATTTAATAATTGTATGACCTTTTATTTTTTGATTTGCAAAATCAGAAATATCTAAATTGATAGTATATTTAAGGATATCGAACGTATCGCTTCTTAAATTTTCGGATGAATAATAGATAGTGGTGGATGCTATACCTTGAGATTTTTGAGATTGACAGGTTGTAACCTGAGCAAAAAACAAATTAGTTTTATTAAGAAATAGAATAAAAAGCAAAAAACAAATTTGTTTCATTTTTATAATTTTTAAATAAAGTTAATTAATTTTAGTTAATTAGTAAAGTCAAATAAGAGTTAGACAATAATTATATTACTGAAATGAACTTAATTTCAAACAGAGATTTATTTGATTTAGTAAAATCATTATCTAAATCAGAAAAACGGTTTTTAAAACTGACCGCTTCTGCTAGTAGCATAAACCCAATAATAATCTCTCTTTTTAATGCAATTGAATTATCTTCTGATTTTAAAGACGATTTTTTTATTAAATCAACTAATTCAAAGCCTGATGAGCTCCAAATAAAAAGCCAACTATCAGAAAATTTATACAATTTTATTTTAAAATGCCTTCGTTCTTTTCATTCTGAAAGTAGCGCTTCTTTTGTTATTAAAGATGAAATAATCAATATATTAAATCTTTTTGATAAGGCACAATACAAACAATGCCGTAAAATATTAAATAAACAGAAACAGGAATCTTACCGTTTTGAGCGATTTCATTTTATACTCGAATTAATTAGTCTAGAGAAGTTATTAATTTCCATTGAAACCCAATTTAATATTAAAAATAAAACAGGAGGAACCTTAGTAACAGAAGAATTAGATGTTATTGAGAAGGCAAAAAACTTAGGAACTTATACACTTTTGTTTTCGAAAATAAATTTAAATACTCGTCAAAAAAATAAAGCAAAAACAAATGAGGATTTAGAAGTAATCAATTCATTTTTAAAATCTGATTTATTAAAAAATCAAAAATTAATAAAATCAACCAAAGCCTTAATAATTTACCATCACTGCCGTTCCATTTTATTTTGCAGATGCCAGGATAACCAAAGCAGGGAAGAGGAATGTCAGTTACTATTAAATTTGATGGATTGCAATAAAGAGTTAATTGAAGAGATGCCAAGCCGCTATTTAACTACTCTTAATAATTTAATAAACATTGCATTTGAAGAAAAGAAATATAAAACCTGCGACCTTCGTATTAAGCAAATTGAGCAAAAAATGAAATTAAAGGCTTTTAATTCTACAGATCTACAATTAAAAATATTAACTGCTGTATTAAATGGTAAATTAACTATTAATACAAATAGCGGAAAACTAAAAGAAGCACAAGCTAATGTTGATGAAATAGAAAAAGCATTAGTTGAATTTAAAGGAAAGATTAATAAAGAAGAAGAACTCATATTTTACTATAACATTGCCGTCATGAATACTTATTTTGGTGATTTTAAAAAGGGGCAATACTACATTTCACTCATTTTAAATGAAGGAAATAATTTATTAAGAGAGGATTTACAATCATTTGCCCGAATTATTAATATAGGCTTACATTATGAATTAAAGAATTTTGAGCAATTGGGTTATATTATATCAACTATTAAAAATTACTATAAAGCTCAAACTTCATATTTTAAAACTGAAAAATTAATTCTCTCTTACTTTGAAAAATTATCAGAAATTAAAGTTAAAAACAAAGAGAATGAAAAAGTAATTTTTATCTCTTTTAAAAAAGATTTAGAAGAAGTGATGAAAGACCCTCACGAAAAAAATGTAAGTTTTTATTTTGACATCGAAGCTTACATTGATTCAAAAATCGCGGATATTCCTATGAGAAAAATTATGCAAAAGAAATATTCGAAAGCTTGGTTAAATTAATTTCATAAATTATAGGATTACCACATGAAACCAACTAGTCATTTATTTGATATTATTAAATCTTTAACCGCTGAGGAGGAAAAAAAGTTTATTTTATTATCCTCCTTGCAACAGGGTGATAAAAACTACATAAATCTGTACAACTTTATTCAGAAACAAGATAACTACCACGAAAATGTTGTGAAAAATCATTTTAAAAACGAAGTTTTTGTAAATCATTTTGCTTCCGAAAAAAACCAACTATTACATCATATATTAAGAAGTTTAAGGCTTCACCGTCATGAAACCAGTGCAAGTGCAAAAATTGACGAAGAGATTAAAAACATTCAACTCCTATTTAATAAATCTTTATATAAACAATCCCGAAAACAATTGAGTATCGTTAAAAAAAAGGCTCATGATTATGAGCTATTTTACAGTTTATTAGAGATTGTTGAGCAAGAGAAAGTATTAATTGATATTGAGGCACATTTTGGCGAAATAAATTACAAAACACTTGATGAACTTATCGAAGAAGAAAATAATTTATTTAATATAATAGAAAATTATGCTGCGTACGAATTACAACTTGCAAAATTAAATTCACTTTCATCACGATTGATGATTGCTAGAAGTAAAGAGGATGTAAATGAAATAACAGATATCATTAAAGAAACTAAACGTATCTCGAATCAGGATGGTTTTTTATCTGAAAAATCTAAAATTATTTTCTTATTTATTACTGGTGTTGCCAATATGCTTTTAAATGAGATAGATGAAGCGCATAATGCTTTATCCGAATTGATAATTGATCTTGAAAATAAGCCCCAAATTATTTCAGAAATGCCATATTATTATATTGTAGCTCATGGTTATTTGGTTAGATATTGCGCCATCAAAAAACAATATAACGATGGATTTAAAATGATTGACAAACTTAAATCATTATCAATGAATGAAATGTTTAAAGCTACTAATTTACAGATTGCTATTTTTGCTCAATCCCATGTAACTGAAATGATATTGTATTCCTATATTGGACAACATGATAAAGCTACCAATGTTATACCTTATGTTATTAGAGGTTTAGATAAATATGAAACCAAAATAAATAATGAAGAACTCGTTAGAATTTATCATACAATTGGAATGGTTTATTTTGGTGTTGGTGAGTATAATAAAGCCTTGCATTGGCTCAATAAAATAATAAACACTAATTACGACGATTTAAGACAAGACTTAATTCGTATTTCAAAGCTAATTAATTTGATTGTGCATTTTGAGTTAGGAAATGAGGATTTATTATCATACCTCTACAAAGCGAGTGTTAGATTTTTTAAACAACAGGAAAAACAATATAAATTTGAATCTGTATTTTTAACTTATTTCAAGAAAATTGCTTTATCAAAACGTGACAGCAAACAAAAGCAAACTTATATTAAATTTAAAGAAGAGTTAGAAACAGTATTTAAAGATAAATATGAAAAAAATGCATTAGAATATTTTAATTTTTATGCTTGGTTAGACTCTAAAATTCATACCATTTCGTTTACCGATGCTATAAAAATAAGAAGGCAACTATTTAACTAATTTACTAAGCCTGTTTCTACGCCTAATCTGAAAGCTCTTCTATCAAGTTCTTTGCCTTTATCATCATAAAAAAACCAAAGGCTATCTTTTTCATCTTGTTTATACCAACCTGAATAATATAAATTTCCGTTTGGATGATAAACCATCGTTGAACCATGTTTTTTTCCTTGATCATAAAAGCACTCACTCCATTTTATTCCATTTTCATAAAAAGCCATCCATTGACCGTGACGTTTTCCAAATCTAAAAAAACCATTAAATTTTATAATACCATTTGGATATTTATCTATATAGTCACCTGTGTAATCAGAATCTGGAGGAGATATTAAGTACTTGCTAAACTCGTTAACCACTTTTTTACTAAGTGCGGCTTTGGCTAACGAATCCTTATGTATTTTTTCGGAATTTTCTGCTCCATTATTTTTACAACTTGAAAACAAAGCAGTCAAGCTAAAAAAAATACATGTTGTGATAATTACTATTTTCATTTCTATTTTTTTCTTGCGATTGAATAATTAACTAATTGAATTAAACTTTGTTTTGAAGCACTATCTTTAACAGACTCGAGATTAGAAAGTGCTTTATCTTTATATTCATGCATTATTTTTTCTGCATATTTAATGCCGCCTTTTTCGATTACAAAATTAATGACTTCAGTAACTTTTTTAGGATCGTTATTATGATTTTTAACGATATTTATAATCTTTCTCTTTTCCAACCACGAGCAGTTGTTTAAAGCATAAATCAAAGGAAGCGTCATTTTCTTTTCTTTAATATCTATACCCGTTGGTTTGCCAATAGAGGTATCGTCTCCAAAATCAAACAAGTCGTCTTTTATTTGAAAAGCAATGCCTGTGTTGATTCCAAACTCTTTAAATTGTTGAATTAATTTTTCGTCAGAAGTAACTGAAGCAACTCCTGCAGCACAACATGCGGCAATTAATGTTGCCGTTTTTTTTGTGATAATTTCAAAATAAATTTCTTCAGAAATGTCTAATTTTCTTGCCTTTTCAATTTGTAATAATTCGCCTTCGCTCATTTCGCGAACGGCATTACTAACAATCTTTAAAAGATGAAAATCATTATTATCTAATGAGAGTAATAAACCGCTTGATAATAAAAAATCGCCAATTAAAACTGCAATTTTATTTTTCCATAATGCATTTACACTAAAAAAACCTCTACGCTCGTTACTATCATCCACAACATCATCATGAACTAAAGTTGCTGTATGTAAAAGCTCAATTAATGATGCTGCCCTATAGGTACTGTCATTAATTTGACCGGCACTTGTTGCGCTTAAAAAAACAAACATCGGTCGTATTTGTTTGCCTTTACGTTTTACAATATAGTTTGTAATTTTATCTAATAATGGCACACTACTTTTCATCGATTGTTTGAATTTAATTTCAAACTCATCCATGTTTTTGCTAATTGGCGCTTTTATTTGATCTACGATGTTTCCCACTTTAATTGTAGCGTAAATATATGGTTTATTAAACTAAATTATTAAGAAACTAAATCCAAAAAATATTAAATGAAAATAGTTCTTTTTTTAAACTTTCAGTTCGGAAATTGGTTTAACGTTAAATAAAAAGCATGACTGTTTTTTCCAAAAAAAGTCAAATAACATTAAGAAACCAAAAAAGTTGAATCAATAAAAAATTACTTAATTACACCTAACTCCTTGCCCACTTTTTCAAAAGCAGCTAAAGCTTTATCTAAATGTGCTTTAGTATGAGCGGCAGATAACTGAACACGAATACGTGCCTGACCTTTTGCTACTACAGGAAAAAAGAAACCAATTACATAAATTCCTTCCAACAATAATTTATCGGCAAACACTTGAGATAATTTAGCATCGTACAACATTACTGGTACAATAGCCGAATCACCTTCTTTAAACTCTAAGCCAATTTTACGTAAACCGGTTTTAAAATAAGCGATATTGCTTTCTAAAGTATCTCTCAATTCTGTTGTTTCGCTAAGCATATCAAACACGGCAATACTTGCCCCAACAATACTAGGAGCCAAAGAGTTTGAAAATAAATAGGGACGAGAACGTTGTCTTAATATTTCAATAATTTCTTTTTTACCAGATGTAAATCCACCCATAGCACCACCTAAAGCTTTACCTAAAGTGCCTGTTACAATATCAACACGATTCATTACATTTTTAAGTTCAATGGTACCACGGCCGGTTTTGCCAATAAAACCAGAGGCGTGGCATTCATCTACCATTACTAAAGCATTATATTTATCTGCTAAATCACAAATTTTATCTAAAGGTGCAACAAAGCCATCCATACTAAAAACACCATCTGTTACAATAATGCGGTAACGCTGCGATTGAGCTTTTATTAACTGTTCTTCTAAATCAGCCATATCACAATTTTTATAACGGTAGCGTTGTGCTTTACATAAACGCACCCCATCAATAATAGAGGCATGATTTAATTCGTCTGAAATAATTGCATCTTCTTCGCCAAACAAAGGTTCAAATACTCCGCCATTGGCATCAAATGCGGCTGCATATAAAATAGTATCTTCTTGATCTAAAAAAGTAGAGATTTTTTTTTCTAAAGTTTTATGAATATCCTGCGTGCCACATATAAAACGAACCGATGACATTCCGTAACCGTGCGAATATAAGGCTGCATTTGCACCTTCAATTACTTTTGGATGAGACGATAGTCCCAGATAATTGTTTGAACAAAAAATAATTACTTCTTTACCATCGTTAATTTTAACGCTGGCACCTTGTGGTGTAATTATAACTCGTTCTTTTTTAAACAACCCATTTTTTTCTATCTCGTTTAATTGATCTTGTAAGTGGTTTTGAAAATTGCCGTACATAATGTTAGATTTAATGAAGTACAAATTAAAAAAATATTAAGGGATTTTAGTGATTTTTAGCACTAAATATTAAATAAATTACAAAAAGTAGTATATTTGCCCAGTAAATGCACACGTGGCGTAATTGGTAGCCGCGCCAGACTTAGGATCTGGTCCGCAAGGGTGGGGGTTCGAGTCCCTTCGTGTGTACTAAAGCCGGACTTTTTAGAGAAATCTTTAAAAGTTCGGCTTTTGTTTTTGTCCAAATCTTTTGAATTTTGCAATATAGCCGATTACGTAATTTATTATGGTGTTTGATAATTGCACTTTTTATCTAAAAAATTACACATCAATAAAATTATGTTTCCCTAATCACAAGATTTTTATTTTTGTATAATTATTCTTTTATTGCATGCGAGCAATACTTTTTGGTTTTTGCAACACTTAATAAAAATCCTGGGCATCTATTAAATCCTGTATTTCAGTTGGACTAACATTTTTAATATTTGTTTCTTTAGCTGGCACCTGATTGTAGCCTGTGTTAACGCCGTTTTCAATATTAGTAGAATTTAGATCTAAAGCATTATACATATTGTAATTATTCAGTGTGGATTTCACCTTACCAAACTTATACACCAATCCAATATTAACAAACAACGAACCATCTATTTTTTCTCTATAAAAAGAATTTAGTTTCTGCTTATTATATTTATTAAAAGTTTCCGAATAAAAATTAATATAGTTGTTAGTAGTTAAACCGCTGCTCAAATAAAAACTAAAAAACCGACTCGGCAATATATCTAATCGAAGTCCACAAATAAATTCATATCTCCCAAAGTTTAGATTTTTGTCGTTGTTTAAATAGTAAATAGAATCTGAATTGGCAAAGGAATATATTCCCCCTTGTGGTTTTGTAAACAAACTTGTTTTCACATACTTTCCAAAAGGAACATTAAAACTAATGCTTCTAGGAAATTGTATACTAAAATTAATGCCATCTAGCTTACCTATCCTAATTCCCATGTATGGCAAGATTAACCGATTACCATATGCAAACGAACGGGTGTAACCTAATCTAAAACTAAAATAGTTGTTTACTGTAAAATTGTAAATAAAAGAAGAAGCTAATCGTATTCTTCTAGTATAAGAAAATCCTCGGTCTTGAGTTACAAAAGGAGTAAACTCTGCAAATAAAATAGTTCTCTTTCCAGTATTATAAATTGCTCTTAATCCTAGCGATGTTCTACTTAAATGGTGATTTTTTGATATACCCGAAAACTTAGGAGTTACTGCTGAATATCCTCCAGTTAAAAGAAAATGAATATTAGAAATGACTGTACTATCTTTGTTATAAAAATCTTTAGTAACCAAAGGCGTATTAAAACCAAACACAAACTGATTTATTTTATAAGACTTTAATTTTTGACCAACAAAATTAATATCACGTAAATTACGTTTTCCAGTACTATAAAAATCTGAATAAATTATGGTTTGAAAATAATGTTTGGCTTGTTTTTTTATTTTTAAGCTATCATCTTTTAATGCTAAAAACTTTGCACTAAATAACACAAAGCAAATCAAGAGGTATAAAGCTTTTGATAAATGCATTATTCGGAAGAATTGCCTTTTATATTTTTAATTAATTCTTTTTTAAAATCTTCTTCAGCCCTTCTAATTAATGCTATCTTTTTTATCGGTAATACTTTTTTAAATTTATCATAGTACTCTTTTGATAACTCATATTCTTTTTGTTTTAATGTTAATTCAGCTAGCAGATAGGATTCCGCCTCTTTATCCGTTATGGAAATAAAATCTACATTCTTAATAAATTGCTGACGAAAGGACTTTTTAAAATTATCAACCTTATCATTATACTCATTATATAAAGGCCAAAATAACTGTGCTTCTTGATTTGTTAATGTAACTTTAGAACTAATAAAAGACACTCGCAATGCCTCAATTTTATCCCGTTTAGTCCCTGGCTGTGCCATTACCGAAATTGCATGGATGAAAAATAGGAATATGTATATATTTTTAGGACCTTGTTTCATTATAATTCATCTAACAAATCGTCTTCAGAAATACTATCAACGTTTATTTTATTTAGTGATGGAGTTATTTTTTTCTTTTCTGACTTTAACTGTTGATGTAGTTTATTCACGTCCACCATATCTATTAATTGCTCGTCATCAAAATTAGAAATCACTTTAGTATTATTTAAAATTTCTTGTCTTTCTAGGCAGGCTAATGTTTTACAATCTAGCTTTTCAAAAGGGTTTTTAGGAGATTCATAAAAATAAACAGAAAAAGATATAATAGTAACTAATCCAAAAGCAAAAGCCATTTTTTTACCGAAAATATAATTAAGAATAGAATCCAATACTGATATTTTGGTTTCTTTAAATATATGAATCTTTTCTTTTACGCGCTCTGCAAGAGTTTCATAATAAGTATCAGAAACTATAAATGAATTTACTTTATCTATTGAATAAAGTATTTTATATTCTTTCAATTCATCAATTAAATCTATTTTATAATTAACGGAAGAGTTTAAATGATTGATGTAATCATTTGATAATTGTAGATACTCAAAAGTTTTGTAGGATTGCAACTTAGTGTATAAACCTAATTCAGATTTAACCTCTAGCGTATGTTCAGTTTCTTTAAAATAATTAATTGGAACCGCAAATGCGTTATTTTTTTGAATAGCAGACAATACTGAATATTGCTCCAACTCATCTTGTAATTCTAATTTTTGTTTCAACCTATTTTCAAACGATGAAAAATAATCAAATGGTAAATCAAAAGAATTCTTATCGATATTATCTAATGGCAAGTCTTGGTCATCATTTAAATTATAGTCTTTGTTTCCCATCTATTTTTTTGACTCGTTTTTATTATAAAAGTTTAATTCGATGTTAAAAATTCTTCTATTTTCTTGGCAGCAATATGATAAGATGCTTTTAATGCTCCTACTGATGTTTCTAATATTTTTGACATTTGCTCATAAGGCATCTCTTCATAATATCGCAAATTAAAAACAATACGTTGCTTTTCTGGTAATGTTAAAATAGCTTTTTGAAGTTTTAATTGAATCTCGTCTCCAGTAAAAAAATTATCACTTTCTAGTGATTTTGATAATTGATATTCAATTGGATGAATAGAAGTGGTATTTGCTCTTGCTTTTTGTTTTAAAAATGTGAGCGATTCGTTAGTTGCAATGCGGTATAACCAAGTAAATAGCTGCGATTCTTCTTTAAATCCGGCTAAACCTTTCCAAACTTTAATAAAGGTGTTTTGCAGCACATCATCTGTATCATCATGACTAATAACAATTTTACGAATATGCCAATATAATTTTTGCTGATACTTTTGAATAAGATAATGCAGCGCCATATTTCGCGATGTTTCCTCTCTGTAAAAGGCTAATATTTCATCATCGGAGTAATGTTGCATAATTTATTCTTTGACATTAAGATAACAAAAAGGTTTAATGTATTCATAAGATTTTTTTAAAAATTAATAAATTGAAATTTGAACCTTGTATTGTGTTTTAAACGTATTTATACATACCAAAAAAATGGTGTAAACATAAGCTCCAAAATAGTAAAATTATAAACGGAAAAGATTAATTGATGTTTGAGAAAAAATTATCCTGCTAATAAATGGTACACTTATAATAAAGATATAATTTGTTGTTTAAGATTTTTAATTAATTTAGTTTAAAATAAAACAAATAATTACTAGATAGGATTTATTTAATGGTAAAGAAAAGTATAATATCTCTGAAGCTGATAAATTCTGCTGCTTTTACTGTGCAAGATGAACTATTTAAAGTTGGGCTTTGGTTTGAAGGAAGTAAGCTTGCAGATACAGAGATATACTGGTGTGCTTTATCTCCACTTTCTCTAAGTGATGCTGATGGATTTTTTACACATTGTGTTTCACCAGTGCAAAAAATACTTGGCTTTGAACAAGGGCATATTTATATACCAAGTTTTGTGCTATCGAAAAAAATTTGGAAAAAAAGAGGTTCCATAAGAGATGTTATTAGACATGAATATGCTCATAGTATAGCTCATTATTACCCAAAATTGATTTCAAAATCAGACTTTAAAAATACATTTGGAGATGAGTATTATACTTATGAACCTATTAAAATGGAGAAGAAAGCCTTTATTAGTAAATATGCCAGAATTATGCCAATGGAAGATTTTGCTGAAACATTTATGGTATATGTTAGGAGAAAAGGGATTATGCCCTCAACCATTAAAAACAAACAACTCATAAAAAAATGGCAATATATAAGTAGCTTGATAAATTTAATAAACAAATGATTTAAAAACTATTCACACACACCACAAGAACCACCTTCCTTATTGCAATGTTTGCATCTTGAACAATCAGTGCAAACATCACAATCACTATCTCCTGAACAAGATTCATATCTAGAGGAACATGAAGTGTTGATAGTTAAAATAACCCTAGTAAAATAGATGATAGCATGATGATTTTTTTCATAGTTTAATTTTAATTTACCTTGTTGGACTGTGCTTTTTTATATTATTAAAAAATAAGCACCTAGTGTTTTATCAAATTATTTATGATAAAAACACTTACTACCACTAGGTATTTGTCCTACTAACCATTGTTGAACAACAAGATTAGTGGAATTTAAAGTGATAATATTCCCCAAATTACAATATGGAATGCCATAACCATTGGTAAATAACTGGTCTCCAGTTGCAAGGGGTTTAACCTACCAAAAACTTGATCCAGATTGGTAACTATAATAATCTGCATTGTAAAATTGTGGAACTAATGAATTTGTAGTAGCTGTACCATTCCAAAAACTTGATTTTAAAACCATGTGGCTACCTGCATATAAAGTATTAGTGGTTGCTGCACCACCAGATGATTGCAAAGTTGATGGAGTGTAAATAACATACAAACTTCCATTGGTGTATAGTTCCGTTTTATCCCAAATCCAATCACCTACTAATAATGCTTCAGTAGCAGTCATGCTTGATGTAGGTGTGGGCGCAGGGGTTGGAGTAGGTGTTGCAGGAGAGGGAGCTGGTGAGTTTTGATTACAGCTTGATATTACAATTGCAAAGCAAGCTAATACTGATAGAATAAGTTTTTTCATGGTTTAATTATTATTATTTTTAGATAAAGGTATATAATAATTATACAGGTAACAAATATGTTACCCTATAAACTTAACAAAAACTCCAATTTGCAGTTTAAAAGCTGTAATTAAATGGAGGAAAAGCAATTCCTTATATTATTGGGTCAAGAAATTGCAAAACAAAGGAAAAAGCAAGGTTTAACTCAGCTTGATCTTGCTTCATTGGTAAACATGGAAAAACCCAGTATTACGCGTATTGAAAAAGGAAGAACTAACCCAACCTCTCTAACTCTGCTCAAAATAAGCAAAGTGCTAAATATCCCCATCTCAAAGTTTTTTAAATTTCAAGAAAGAGCATTATCAAAGTAAAATAACATTTTCAATAATTCGGTAAAGGATTAATTTTAAAGGTGACAACTAAAGCAGCAGATTAATTATTGTGATTATTTAAATTCAACTATAATTCATTTTAAACTAATTTATTTAACATTTGTTTTATAAAATGTAAATACTAAAATGCATAAAATGACGCTCTTAGAATTGATAAAATAACTTATCTTTGTTAAAATGGAAATTATTAAAGGTTCGGGAGTAATACCCGGTGAATTGTTGGCAAAGGTTAATTGCCCTGCCGACTTAAAAAAATTAAAAGAGGAGGAACTTGAGCAATTTTGCGCCGAGTTGCGACAATTCATTATTGATATTGTATCTGTAAAAGGTGGGCATTTTGGGGCCTCGTTAGGTGTTGTTGAGCTTACTGCAGCATTGCACTATGTATTTAATACCCCACACGATCAGTTGGTTTGGGATGTTGGTCACCAAGCATACGGCCATAAAATTATTACTGGTCGCCGTGATATTTTTCATACAAACCGAGTTTACAAAGGCATTAGCGGTTTTCCAAAACGTTCAGAAAGCGAATATGATACTTTTGGCGTTGGCCACTCTTCCACCTCTATTGGTGGCGCTTTAGGTATGGCGGTAGCAAGTCAGTATTTAGGATTAAAAGATAAACAACACATAGCCGTAATTGGAGATGGTTCAATGACTGCCGGTCAGGCATTTGAAGCCTTAAATCATGCAGGTATTTCTAATAGTAATTTATTAGTTGTGTTAAATGATAATTGCATGAGTATTGACCCAAATGTTGGTGCCTTGCGCGATTATTTAACCGACATTACCACTTCTCATACCTACAATAAAACAAAGGATAAAGTTTGGGAATTGTTAGGTAAGATTAGCAAATTTGGTCCAAACGCTCAAGAAATTGCAAGTAAGTTAGAAAATGCTGTAAAAACATCTTTACTAAAGCAAAGTAATTTATTTGAATCGTTAAAGTTCCGCTATTTTGGTCCAATTGATGGACATGATGTGGTTCGTTTAACAAAAATATTAGCCGATTTAAAAGATATTCCGGGACCAAAAATTTTACACGTACTTACCAAAAAGGGTAAAGGTTATAAATTTTCGGAAGAGGGTAACGAAACGGTTTGGCATTCGCCAGGATTATTTAATAAAGATACTGGAGAAATTATTAAAGTTGTTCCTAAAGATCCTCAACCACCAAAGTATCAAGATGTGTTTGGGCACACCATTGTTGAATTAGCTGAACAGAATAAAAAAATAATGGGTATTACTCCAGCTATGCCTTCTGGCTGCTCTTTAAACATTATGATGAAAGCTATGCCCGACCGAGCTTTTGATGTTGGCATTGCAGAACAGCACGCCGTTACATTTAGCGCTGGTTTAGCAACACAAGGCATGGTTCCATTTTGTAATATTTATTCCTCATTTATGCAACGCGCTTATGATCAAGTAGTGCATGATGTTGCGTTGCAAAATTTAAAAGTAGTGTTTTGTTTAGATAGAGGTGGAATTGCTGGAGCTGATGGACCAACGCATCATGGCGCATTTGATAT
>CANHPI010000013.1 GCA_947462425.1 Bacteroidota bacterium | reverse complement strand
TACCTAAAAGGATAATGTGTTATTAAATCTTTATAAGTAAAAATGAATAATTCTTTTTGTAATACTTCCGCACGCTGCGGGCCAATACCTTTGAGGTAACTAATTGGTGTATCTAAAAAAGAAGGAGTCATTTGAGCAAAATTAATACACATCTGCTGTTAATACAATTTTGCTTAATCAAATTATAAACAATTAAACTCCATTATTTTTGTATTGTGAAACTAAAGTTGATTTGCATTTTTATATTAATTTCCTTTTTTGTTAAAGGTCAGTTTTTAGATACCTTTAAAGTTTTCCTTCATTCTCGACCTAGCATTGATGCTCGGTTGGAATCGCGTTATTCTTTCATAAATAATTCAGCCACAAAAGTTACAGGTGTTAGATTAGGATTAAGTTTTAAAAGAAAACTTAGATTAGGATTTGGATATAGTTGGTTAGACACTGATGTTTTTGAAAAAAGAACTATAATGGATGGAAACGGAAACATAATCAATACAAAAGATTATTTCAAATTTGGATATGTTTGCTTTTACGCTGATTTTGTTTTTCATAAAACAAAACGCTGGCAATTGAGTGTGCCAATACAGTGCGGCACTGGCATGTATTGGACACAATACAGCGATGGAATTAAAATCATAAAATCAAAAAAACGTTTGTTGCTTTTTTACGAACCAGGAATTACTATTCAATTTAAAGTTACAAAATGGCTTGGCCTTGGATTAGATGTATGCGGAAGGCTTGCCTTAAGAAACACAAACTATGTTGGAAATAAATTAAATTCTTTTGTGTTAGCACCTAAACTACTAATTTGGTTCGATCAGATTTTTTATACAATTGCACCAAAATCAAAATTGACAAAAAAATTTGGTCCTGCTTATTGGTGAGTTTATTTAATTTTTATATAACAAAAAAAACATTCTTTAAAAGAACGGGCTTCGTAGTGAGGAGGAGATTTGAACTCCCGACCTTCGGGTTATGAATCCGATGCTCTAACCAACTGAGCTACCTCACCATTTATTAAAACAAAACCCTCTGAATACAAAGGGTTTTATTTGTGATCGTGTAGGGATTCGAACCCCAAACCTTCTCATCCGTAGTGAGATGCTCTATCCAGTTGAGCTACACAACCAATCCAAAAATTGGAGTGCAAATATACTTATTTTACTTAAATTGCAAACAATTTTAAACGAATTTTTATGCAATCAACCATTGAATCTATTTGGAATAATCGAGAACTATTGAAAGAGCCTTCTAATCAGCAGGTTATCCGGCAGATCATAGAGGATTTAGACAAAGGCAAATTGCGTGTAGCAGAACATAGTTTTGACGGAACATGGAAAGTTAATGATTGGATAAAAAAAGCGGTGATATTATATTTTCCCATTCAACAAATGGAAACTATTGAATTAGGTCCTTTTGAATTTCATGATAAAATGAAATTAAAAACAAATTTTGCTGAAGCAGGTGTTAGAAGTGTACCCGGTTCTATTGCACGTTATGGCAGTTATATTTCGAAAGGCGTAATTATGATGCCTAGTTTTATAAACATTGGAGCCTATGTTGATGAAGGAACAATGGTTGATACTTGGGCAACCGTTGGTAGTTGCGCTCAAATTGGAAAACATGTTCACTTAAGCGGTGGCGTTGGTATTGGTGGAGTTTTAGAGCCTGTACAAGCAGCACCTGTTATTATTGAAGATGGTTGTTTTGTTGGCTCGCGATGCATTGTTGTAGAAGGTGTTCATATTGGTAAAGAAGCTGTTCTTGGTGCAAATGTTTGTTTAACTATGTCAACCAAAATTATTGATGTTACAGGAGATGCACCTATAGAAACAAAAGGGTATGTTCCAGAAAGAAGTGTAGTGATACCAGGCTCCTATGCAAAACAGTTTCCAGCTGGAGAATACCAAGTGCCTTGTGCCTTAATTATTGGAAAGCGTAAAGCAAGCACAGATTTAAAAACATCGCTAAATGATGCTTTAAGAGAACATAATGTAGCTATATAAAATTTGTTAACTCATAAAAACATACTCGTCATTCAAACTGCTTTCATTGGCGATGCAATTTTAGCGTCATCAGTTTTAGAGAAGCTACATGTATTTTTCCCTCAAGCTAAAATATCAATTTTAGTAAGAAAAGGAAATGAATCATTATATCATGAACATCCTTTTTTATATCAAACGTTAGTTTGGAATAAGCATGATGGCAAATACAAAAGTTTATTTCGCTTATTAAAAACAATAAGAAAACAAAAATTCGATACTGTTATTAATTTACATCGATTTGCAAGTTCCGGTTTTTTAACTGCCTTTTCAAAAGCACGCTACACTTCGGGTTACGACAAAAATCCTTTTTCTTTTTTATTTGATAATAAATCAAAACATAAAATTGGTGATGGTAGGCATGAGGTAGAACGTTATAATGATTTAATAGAATCCATAACTGATAAAACTGTAGCTAAACCAAAACTGTATCCTACTTTCAAGCAATTTTCGAAAATTGAGAAATTTGTTGAAACGCCATTTGTATGTATGGCTCCTTCATCTGTATGGTTTACAAAACAACTACCAAAGGAAAAATGGATTGAATTATGTAATTCAATTCCTAAACAACTAACTATTTATTTACTAGGCGGCGCAGGTGACAAAGTTTTATGTGAAGAAATAAAAAATAAAAGTGCTCACACAACTATTCAAATTTTAGCTGGTGAATTAACACTTTTAGAATCATGTGAGTTAATGAAGCACGCTAGAATGAATTACGTTAATGACAGCGGACCATTGCATTTAGCGTCTTCTGTTAATGCGCCTACAACGGCGTTCTTTTGTTCAACAGTTCCTTCTTATGGCTTTTACCCGCTATCCTTTAAATCAACAGTGATTGAGGTAAGCAATTTAACTTGTAAGCCTTGCGGCTTGCATGGATATAAACAATGTCCTAAAAATAATTTCAGATGTGGCAAGGAAATTAAATTGCCTTTATTGAAATAATTGCAAAAAACCTTGCTTTTTAATTTCCTTGTAATCAATATCCTTTGCATTGATTATATAAAAATACGTCCCATCAGGTACCATTTTATTGGCATTAGTGCCATCCCAACCATTTCTAATATCATCCCAATAATACATCTGTAAGCCCCAACGATCAAAAATAGTACAATTGAATTCGATTATATTTTTACCTGAAATTTTAAAAATATCATTTCTACCATCACTATTTGGTGTAAATACATTTGGAACAACAAGCGTTGCTTCCTCATTAAAAACATTAATCATTAAACTATAAGTATCCGAACAAGAACCATTAAATGCAGTTAAATAAACAGTATAAATGCCAACCGCAGAATAAGTTTCGATGGAAACATTTTGAGACGTCGCTGAATTTCCATTTCCAAAATTCCAAGCAAATGAATTTGCTCCCGTAGTATTATTTGTGAAACTAACAACCACTGGTAAAGTTCCACTTACTGGATTTGCTGTAAAATCAGCATTTAAATTAGTTACATCAACTACAGTGATTGCTGAAGAAGTGCCGCAAGCATTAGTATTTGATACCGTAACCGTGCCGCCATTTGTAATAACTACAGAACCGGTACTTGAACTATTTGACCAGCTATAAGGTGATGAACCTCCAGATACTGTAAGGGTGGCTGTTTCGTTTGGACAAATTAAAACTGAACTCGGAGTTAAAGTTAAAACAGGTAAAATGCCTGTGGTAATATTTATAGTTTCAGTTGCTACACCACAATTATTTGAAACACTTACAGTAAATATTCCAGAAGTATTTACAACAGTGGTATTATTAAAACCTCCATTACTCCAAGAATAATTAGCAACATTACTAATAGCTGTTAATGTTGAAGATTGTCCTGAACAAATAGTAAGTGCAGAAGCAGAAACTGAAATTGTTGGTGTTACCTGTGTTGCGATAGTTACAGAACTTATTGCGGTTCCACAGCTTGTTGTTACAGTTCCGGTATACACGCCAGTATTTGTAACGTTTGTTGTAGCAGTAGTAGCGCCATTGCTCCATAAATATGTTCCAACACTTCCTGTGAGGGATAATACACTTGTTTGTCCTTGGCACAATAAGGTTTGTGTAGCTGAAGCCGAAATAGTAGGTGAAGAACTAACTACAACATCAACAGTTGAAGTGGCCAAACCACAAGCGTTAGAAACATTAACGGTATAAACACCAATTGTATTTAAAGAAACTGTATTTGTATTAACACCTGTACTCCATGTATAAGTTACAGGTGTGTTTGAATTTGCTTGCACTGTAGCACTTTGGCCAGAACATAAAGTAAGAGCATTAGAACTTAAGGAGACAGTTGGAATAGGAACAATATTTATGGTTTGAGTTGCTTGAGCACTTCCACAAGCATTAGTGGTTGTAACTACTATTGAAGAAGTATTAACACTAACTGTTTGCGTAGTTACACCGCTTGACCATAAATAATTTGAATTACTAGAGTTTGCTGTAAATGTTAGTGCGCTGCCTGAACAAAGGGTTGTAGTTGGAACAGAAATTGAAACTGTTGGCAAGGGACTTGCTCCAACTGTAATAGAGGTTGATGCACTTCCGCAGCTCGGAGTACTAACTGTTGCGGTATAAACACCCGGTGTATTTATAGTTGTTGAAGACGCATTGCCGCCATTACTCCATGTATAAGTTCCTGAACTTCCTGACAAAGACAAAGTAGCTGTTTGCCCACTTGCACATATTGATGGAGATGAAGTTGTTAGTATGATAACAGGCGATGTGTTAACAGAAACAATAGCAGTATTAGTAACTGCGCATGCAGATATTGAATAGGTAACTGAATAAGTAGTTGTATTAGCAGGACTCACCGAAATAGTTTGTGTTGTTTGACCGCCTGGGGTCCATAAATAAGTTCCACCTATGGTGGAAGGAGTTGCAGTTAATATGGCTGAACCTCCTGCACATATTGTTTGATTGTTTATGTTTACAGATGGCGTTGAGCTAGATGCTAAAATAGTTACGTTTATAGAATCTTTACAACCAATAAAGGAAGTAGCAACAACTTTATAAACCCCAGCACATAAGCCATTTGCTGTAGATGAGGTTTGACCAATTGATAATGAATTTGAATCATACCAACTGTAAGTATATCCACCAATAGAACCTGAAGCATTAACTGTAGCCGAACCATCACATAAACAACTAGCATTTACAAGTGTAGGTGTAGAAATAGCTAATGGTGTAATCGGCATACAGCCATTATTAAACTGAGCAATATACGCTGCATTCAAAGCATTATTCGGAGCCCCAGGTGTTTGATCAGCAGGATTGGATGATGCGGAACCAACAGACCAATTTGTCTGATTAGCGGGATTAGTCCCATTAAAATAATAAACAGTTTGCCCACCATTTCCAGCATAATAAATTAGATTATTAGTATTAGCTGTTCCGTAACATACAGAAAATACTTCACAACCAGATAAATTTACGATTCTGGCACAATCACCTGAATTTGCTAAAACGGTAGTGCTCCAATTTCCAACTGCTGTCCAACCAGTTGCAGGATAAGAGCAAGCAACTGCTCCAGGTGTAGTTGTGTTAGTTTCAAAAAGATTTGGACTATTAACTGGCACAACGATAGTGCAATTACCATCTGCCATCGTTAGGTCGTCCGCAGGAATAGCTGGATTTTTATCTCCATTATTATATAATAAGATAATTGTTCCTAATGGAACACAAGACCAAAGTGAATTTTGTGAAAATCGAATAGCCCCGGGAGCGACACCAGTTAAGGTTGTTCCACCGTGAAGTCCACTATTATCATCAAATATCCAACCTCTAATGTCTATACAAGGAGGGGTTAAATTGGTGCAAGTATATGTTACTGCATTACTTACAACAACAAACTCAACGTACTCTTGATTTCCAGTAGGACCATTAGAAACCTCATTGATGATTAATGTTTGTGATTGCAAATGGCAATAAAAAAATATGGCAGGAAAAAATAGTAAAATATATTTCATTTTTTAGTTGTTAAAGCAATTTTCTAATTTACGAATTATTGTTGATTACAGTATAGAAGTTGTTATTTTAGAATAATAATTTTAAAATTCTCAGTTTTATAAGGCGTTATTATTTTTACAAAATATATTCCTTCGGCAAAATTTTGAATATTAATTTTTGTTTGAGAATCTTTTACTTCTTCCTCAACTAATATTTTACCAGAAAAATCAACTAAACTAATTGTACAATTTTTTGGGACTGTATTTTTAAATTCAATTATTAAATTTTGATATTGTTGGTAATGATTATAATTCCAATTACTCGATTTTTCATTAACTGAAATTATTTTATAATAGTAATCTATTCCATTTTTTTCTTTAGTTACTAATCTATAGTAAGTTATATCAGCAAAAGGAGTTTCATCGTCAATTGAATAAGATTTTACAATTCCATTAGATACCTTTGTTTCATCTAATGGTGTTATGCTAAGTAGCGAAAAATTAACTCCGTCACTACTTTTTTCAATGAGATATGAATCAATATTTATTTCGTTGGCTACTTTCCAATTAACTTCGTTATGACTATCCTTTTTAATGGCATAAAAATCGATGAGTTGTATTGGTAATATAACTGAACAATCTGCAGCGGTTATTCCAAAATCAACTCTTAGATTATCAATTCCCAAATGCGGATCATTATTTGTATTGTTTTCGTCCGCCCATCTTAACATAATTTCTGAGTTATCGGGAATAAAAATAGGAATGCACGCTGTCATTAATTGTGTTTGATTACAAGGGTATCCTGCCAATTGAGCTCCAGAAGATGTGCTTGTTGTTGATTGCGGCGCACTAAAAGATAAACCGGCAACTGCTGTATAACCTGCACCTGTTAAGCTAGTTATAGTTCCTGAGGAAACTAAATAATCAAAAATCAAAGTATTTAATACACTACCATTACCTGCCAACGAAAATTGGTATGCATCGAAAGTTACCCTAACACTTTGGATTGGTTGTCCAGTATTATTTTTAAGCCTAACTCCAAATCTTAAAAATGTTCCTACTGCTCCTGGAACAGTATTAGAAGGGCGTGTACCTAATTTCTGATTATCATCGCCGTTACACTCGTAGGAATAAAAGGAGCCAATATTAGGAGGGACAGGTGATGTAGTAATGTTTGCGTGAGCAAAAGAACTAGTTGATATATACCAGCCTAAAATTGTAGAATTATTGGTCCAAGAAGAAATATCAGTTGCACCGAAATTTTGAGTATAGGATGTTGTTGTAATTAAAACCTGGGCCCAATTTTTATTAATACACAACACAATTAGAAGGGTTAAAACCTTAAAAGCGTATTTGTAATTTAATATTGTATGACATTTATCCATTTTAAAAAATCTTTCAATTTATTTAAAGCGGTTTAGGTTTTGTTTAATTATTACCATAACTAAATACTCCTTTAGGGTGTTCACTTCTTCCACAAAATTACACTATTGAACCTTTATTAATATGTTTTAATATTTAACAAATTGTTAAGCAATAAAAGTAAAAGCCCCTACTTGGTATGTAATTCAAACTTATAGTTTCAAAATATTTTTTAAAAAATATTTTTATCCACATGTTATTTATAATTAATGTTATTATTATTTTGATTAATTAAGTAGGATTTTTTATTTGTTTAACTACTTTAGTATAAAATTAAATTATAATGAAAAAAGGTTTTATATTTTTTGTATTGTTAGTGGTATGTGGATTTTTATTATCATTTATCAATAAAACTAGTGCTGAACTTGGCTTAAACGAGGCAATGCCTTTGGCTGACGAAAAAATGAAAGACGTTAGTGGTAAGGATGTTTCATTAAATTCGGTAAAAACTGCAAAAGGTTTACTAGTTATATTTTCTTGTAACACTTGTCCTTACGTTAAATTAAGCGAAAGCAGAATAAAAGAAATATCAGATAATTGTTTAAAACTGGGTATAGGCTGCATTATTATTAACAGTAATGAAGCGCAGCGTGCCGAAGAAGATAGTTTTGATGCGATGGTAAAATATGCAGCCTCTCAAAAATTTTCTTGTTTTTATGCAGCTGATGCCAACTCAAAATTAGCTGATGCTTTTGGAGCAACTCGCACTCCACAATGTTTTTTATTTAACTCCAAGTATCTAATTTATAAAGGAGCTATTGATGACAATGTTAAAGATCAGTCTTTAGTTAAGACTCATTACTTAATAGATGCCATTAACGCATTAGCAAAAAATGACACTCCAAAAATACAAGAAACAAAATCAATTGGCTGTACTATTAAACGCGTTGAATAATTTTTATGCTTTAAATTAGCATTCTATTTTGTTAGATATTATATTTCTTTTTTTGGTATTAAAAGGATTAAGCTAAAATTATATCCTGAGAATAGCTTTCCAAAAACTTCATGTTTTTTGAGTTGAATGTGCTAAATCTAATGCAATACGTCTTTAATATTTTGAAAATAAATAATTTATAACCGCAGATAATAATTAAATATAGATTAGAACTAATTTTATCTAGAATGTTAATTATCATCCCATGAACCTTCCATTTAAATAATTAGCTTGTTGCATAATCATTTTCAGTGTATTATTAATTATTTTACAACAAGGTTCAATATAATTTAAAGCCTGTTTATAGTTAATATTGTTCCGTTAAAATTTACTCCCATTAAAAAACTACATAAAAAAAACGTCCCGATAATTTCGAGACGTTTTAAATAGAATATATTACAACTTATTGTTTTAAGATTTTATATGTCTTAACAGCATCTTTAGTTTCAACTTTTAGGTAATAGATACCATTAGCTAAATCAACAATATTAATTGATTTAGAAATTAATCCATTTCCTGAAACTTTATCAATAAAAACTAATTTACCATCAACAGATGTTATGCTAATATTTCCTGAAATATCAGTTAAAGTATTCAATTCCAATGTAAATATTCCGGTATTAGGATTTGGATAAACATTTAATCCAATATTTTCGTTTAATTCTTCAATACCAACGCAAGCATTTACTTTTAAAGTATCTCTTGCAATATTATTACACCCATTTGCTCCAGTGTAACTATATAATACAATGTGGTAACCTTGATTTGCATCGCTAGGATTAAAATAACTGCTTGAAGCAGTTGTAGTAACACCGGCACCAATGTATGTTCCGTTTAATGGCATTCCTTCATTTAGCAATCTATTAAGGTCATCGCTGGCACAAAATGATGTTGTTCCTGTAAATACTAATGAAACCGTAGGAGTTGGTTTTGAGGTAATATTTATAATATCAGACGATTGACAACCAATAGTGTTTGTTACAATAACCGAGTATGTGCCAGATGTACCAACTGTTATAGATGACGATGTGGCATTTGTACTCCATAAATAAGAATTTCCTACACCAAAGCCTGCATATAGATTTATTGTAGAACCCTGGCAATAAGCAGTATCCGAACCTAAAGTAACTATAGGAGAACTACCTAAAGTAATTGTAATAGTATCCGAATTTGAACAACCATTAGAGTTAGTTGCTCTTACCCAATATGTTCCTGGTGTAGTAACATTTAAACTTGAACCAATACTTGCATTGTTCCATAAAAAACTATTTGCAGTAGTATTTGCTGTAATAACTACCGGTAAATTACAAAACAACGAGTCGTTACCTAGATTTGGTGTTGGTGTTGGTTTAATATGAACTCTAACAGTATCATAAGTCATACAGCCCGAAACTAAGCCTGTTACTGTATATGTTCTTGAACTTGTAATATTTGCCGTTGGATTTGAAATATTTATTGCTGATAATTCAATAGCTGGCGACCACGTATAAGTCATAGTAGCTGGCTGTTCAAATAAAATATTTGGTCGTTGTGCTAACGAATTGAATGCAGTTGATGTAGCACATAATGTTGGATCGGTATCAGAATTATACCAAACTGAAGATACAAATGGTGTGCTAGATTGCATAACAGAAACGTTGTTTGTATACGCCAAAGGATTATTATTATAACACGACTCAATAATAATATTTGAAACACCATCCCATAAATAAGGTGTAGATAAAACATGAGTATTAATTCCTAAAGTTGGTGTATAGCTTGGGGAAGAAAAATAGCTTGAAAAACCTGTTGTTTGAAAAGCCGTTATACTAGTTAATGCTGTTGTAGCAATAGCAATATTAAAGTTTAAATATGGTCCTGATGTATTTAAATTTGTAACATTGAAAGCTAATGATGTAATACTACCTGCGGTCAATCCAGCTGCTGATAGTTCTGAGGCTAAAAATAAAAATTGATGTCTGGCTCCTTTATAGAAATTACCATAAGGTGTTGGATAAGAAGTAGATGTATTTTCTATAATTCCTGTTCCTAATTGTTTTGTAGGACTAAAGTTTGCATTTAATTGTAGAGGCACTCCTAAACATATACTATCGTTTGGAAGAATAGTTGTTGAAAATAATGGGCTTCTTGTTACAGTTAGATTAGTTGTGTCATTAAGTGCCGAACCATCACCTACAACGGTTGTATATGCTTTTAATTTGTATGTACCAATATTTGACAAGTTGTAAGTTGTTGTCATTGTAAAGTTTTGAGAAGAATTACTTGCTATTGTTCCAGATGTTAAAGCTAAAGTAAATGTACTCGCATTAGGGCCAGTCGTATTAACGGTAATTGTAGTTGGATTTACAGAAAAGTCGGCGGTTGCTGAACCATAATTTTTTACTTTAGCAACAATCGTATCGATATCGTAACATTTTTTTGTTGTTAAAGGATTAATAATTGCACCTATACCCAAATCTAAAGGAGAAGGGGATAAAATTGTAATATTATAATCCTCTACTTCGCCCCAGCTTGGGTTTGTGCATGGCCCTGGTGCAATGCTTGATTCAGTAGCAATAACACGCATTCTGGTTGTGCCAGAAAGTGCCGTAAATGGTATAGTTATTCCACCAGCAGAATTTAATACAGTCCCAGCAACTGCAAATAAAGTATATGGAGAAACAAAAATATTTTCGCCTGGATCAGTAAATACCCCATTTTGATTATAGTCAATCCAAACACCAACAATTCCGCTATACGATGATGTGCCGCATTGCCCTACCGTAACAGATAATGGATAATTACTACCCAAAGAATATACTTGTGGAGTTAGCCCTGTATAATCACTATACATATTTAAAATTGAGCCTGCACCACCAGTAGTGCTACATGTACTTGAGTTATTTAAAGTTCCAAAAGTAACATTAAAAATTTCTTCATCAAATGTTGACGTAGCTGCTGCTGCACAATAAGTTTGAGACGATAACTGACTTGAATTAAATGCGAAAGCAAAAATAAAAACAGAAAGTTTTAACTTAATGCAAATATTTTTTAACACTTTATTTGATGATGTTTGGTAGTTTTTTTTCATTTTATGTAGTTTAAATTAGCAAAACAATTATAAGTACTAGCACAAAAATATAATATTATTTCTTAAATCCTATCATTTTCGTTAACAAAAAATGGGGCATCGTTTAATAAAATAGTTCATTCTTAGATACTTATTTGTAACTTTACCACATGAATTCTTTATTTATTTTATTTTTAAACTTAGGTGGTGGAGAGGTTGTATTAATACTTGTTGTTATACTGTTAATGTTTGGAGGAAAAGGAGTCCCTAATATTGCAAGAGCTTTAGGAAAAGGTATCAGAGAATTTAAAGATGCCGCAAATGGTATTCAAAAAGATGTAATGCAAGGAACAGGTGGCATTACTAATGTCATTCAAGAACATATTCAGGAAGTGAAAAAAGAAGTTGATTCTTTATCAGATACTAAACAATAATTTCTTTTCATTATTAATGTTAATAAAATCCATTTTATATAACCGATTTTTTTACGCTTCACTTTTTTTAATTGTTTTAATATGTAGTTGTAATAATTCAACACATAAAGATGAGCAGAAGTCATTCAATAAAGAAAAAGTTAAAAATCAGTTTGTAAAAGCTAATCAGCAAGTTGTTTTAAAAGAAAGCGACGAAATGGATTATTATCAAAAGTCTCATAAAATGCCATTTATTAAAACTAATGGTGGTATTCGTTATTATGTTTATAAGCCTTCTGCAAAAGGCGATTCTTTGAAGACTGATGATATTGTTCGGATTAATTATACCGTTTCATTATTAAACGGTACTGAGTGCTACTCTTCAAAAACAGATGGTATTAAAGAGTTTATAATTGGTATGGAAAATATTGAGGATGGTTTACATAAAGCCCTTTTATATTTAAAATCAGGTGATAAAGCACTTATTTTAATTCCATCTCATTTAGCTCATGGTTTATTGGGAGATTCGAAAAAAATTCCGCCAATGTCGCCAATAATATATGATATTGAAATTATTTCATCTAAAAAACAACAACATAATTAATCTAGTATGTTGAATAAAATAATTCTGTTGTTTTTAGTAATAACTTCTTTTGTTAGTTGTAAAAAACATAGTCAAATTAACGGGTATACAAGAACTTCTCAAGGTTATTATTATAAACTTCTAACAATTGGTGATGGTAATGAAAGTCCACTAAATGATAATGTAGTTGTTTTGGATGCAGTTATGAGAACACAATCTGATTCTGTTTTTTGGGATACAAAACACGATGCTGCAAACGGCCTTTATATAAGGTTAAACTCAAAAATGGCATCAGAGTCTTTTAAAAATTATTTTCTGAAAATGGTTGAAGGAGATAGCGTATCTTTTTTAATAAAACCTTCTACGTTTTTTAGAGATTATTTTGATACAATAGTCCCCAATTTTTGTAAAAATGATTCTCTTATTAAGTTTGACGTAAAGTTAAACCAAATTATTTCTAAAGCAGAATATGATGCTTTGAAAAAAAACGCAGAAGGGCAAGAGGATGAGGATACAGAGTTGCAAGAGTTGCAAATGATTGATTGTTATTTATTACTGAATTACAAATTTGTAAAAGCAGACACAAATGGTATTTATACTCTTCAAAAAACAAGCACTGATTTAGAAAAAGTGTCTGTCGGAAAAAAAGTAAAATTAAGTTATAGTGGAGCGTTTTTAGATGGCAAATCCATTGGCGATTATGAACAGACTATTGAATTTATATTCGGAACACCAGACCAATTAATTAAAGGGTTAAATATTGTTATAAGTACATTAAAAAAAGGTGAATCTACAAAAATAATAGTACCTTCGCGACTGGCTTTTGGCGAATTAGGAAGTAGCAATGGTTCTATTCCTCCTTATACTCCTTTAGTTTACAAAATAAAAATAATAGATATAAAATAAACAAAATGAACAAAATCACTATGCTATTAAGTTCTGCGCTAGTTGTAGGACTTTTCTCTTGTAACAAATCAGAGTTCGACGGCTTTACAAAAGCTGAAAACGGGTTACACTATCAATTTTTCACTCAGGACGAAAACGGTGTTAAAGCCGTTGAAGGAGATGGAGTAAGTATTAAAATTGTTTACGCTTTAAAACGTACACCAAATGATTCTGTTTTATTTGACTCAAAATTAAATTCAGAAGACGGATCCGGAACAGTGCGATATATTTTACCAAAATCCTCATTTTCAGGAAGTTTAGAAGATGCAATTAAAATGATGGCTAAAAATGACAGTGCTGCATTCATTATCAGTGCTGATTCTTTTTTCTTAAAATCTAATAAAATGCAGGCACTACCTCCTTTTGCTAAACCAGGAGATAAATTGTTGATAACCATTAAAATGATGGAAATTAAAACAAAAAAAGAGTTAGAAGAAAATCAGAAAAAACAAGAAGCAGAAATAGCTAAATTGGGAGAAGCTGAAAAACCTAAATTAGATCAATATTTAATGGAAAACAAAATCACAACTGCACCTACGGCAAGTGGTTTAATTTTTATCGAAACTCAGAAAGGAAAAGGCAAAGAGCATCCTACAGCAACTGATGAAGTAACTGTGCATTATACAGGAACTTTATTAGATGGAACTAAATTTGATAGCTCTTTGGATAGAGGAGAACCTGCTACTTTCCCTTTAAATCGTGTTATTCCGGGGTGGACAGAAGCAATTCAATTAATGACAAAAGGCAGTAAGGCAAAATTAATTATACCTTCTAATTTGGGGTATGGTCCTTCAGGGATGGGTAGAGAAATTCCTCCGTTTTCTATCTTGTTATTTGAAGTTGAGTTGTTAGATTTTAAAGCAGGAGCACCTCAACAAATGCCAGCACAGTAATAGTTTTTAACTAAACGAAATATTAATAATTAATAAAATGAAAAAAATAATTTTAGCTTCTCTCTTTGCTTTAACATCCATAGGATTACTAGCAAACCCAGATAAACCTAAAAAACCAAAATTAAGTAAAATGGACAAAGAATTTTTAAGTAAACACCCAGATGGCATGTATGCCAAATTTGAAACATCAAAAGGAACAATTATTTGTAACCTTGAATTTAAAAAAACTCCTATGACTGTAGCTAACTTTGTTGGCTTAGCAGAAGGTTCAATAAAAAATACGGCTAAAGCTGAAGGTGTTCCATATTATGATGGATTAAAATTTCATAGAGTAATACCTAATTTTATGATTCAAGGTGGCTGTCCTCTAGGAACAGGAACAGGGGATCCGGGTTATAAATTTGGTGATGAATTTGATGAAACATTAAAGCATGTTGGACCAGGAATTTTATCAATGGCAAATGCTGGACCTGGAACAAATGGAAGTCAGTTTTTTATTACACATGTAAAAACAGATTGGTTAGATGGTAAACATTCGGTTTTTGGTAATGTGGTTGAAGGAATGGAAGTTGTAAATAAAATTGTTGGTAATGATACTCTAACACATTTAACAATTTTAAGAAAAGGTAAAGATGCTGAAGCATTTGATGCGGCAAAAGTATTTGAATTTGAAAAAGCAAATGCTGGCGCTAAGGCCGAAGCGAAAGCAAAAGCTGAAAAAGAAAACATGGATAAATTGCTGAACGAAACTTATGGCGGTGCTGCTACAACAGCTAGTGGTTTACGTTATATAACGCAAGTTGAAGGTACAGGTAAATCGCCGTTAGCAACTGATCAGGTTACAGTGCATTACACAGGATATTTATTAAATGGAACTAAGTTTGATAGTTCTGTGGATAGAGGTGAGCCAGCTACGTTTGGTTTAAATCAAGTAATTAGAGGTTGGACAGAAGGATTACAATTAATGAAAGAAGGGGGGAAAACTAAATTTATTATTCCATCTGAATTAGGTTATGGTGCTAATGGAGCCGGCGGAGTTATTCCTCCTAATGCTTGGTTGGTATTTGATGTAGAATTAATCAAAGTAAACTAAGTTTGAAGGTTGTTTATCTTTACCTAAAAAAGATTTAGATAATTTTAAATGAATTTACAAAAACCTCGAAAGAAAATCTTTCGAGGTTTTTTATTAATGAATAGGGTTTAATTTTTGAAAAATATTTTTGTATTTTCGTTAAACAAAAAAAATATGAAAAAACTAATTGGCATTATATTAATTTCTGTAATTATATTCTCTTGTAAAAAGAAAACGGAGGAAGAGCAAGTTGCTCCTGAAACTTCCATAACAACTCCCTTAGATGACGAATATCCTGACACTGTTTGGACGGCTACAGGAACCGGACCTAGATTAATTTTTAAATTTAAATTTGATTCTACTCAAGTAAGATTAGATGCCTTGGGAAACCCCTTAACAACTTTACCTTCTGGTCACAGTGCATACTCTCCAGTGTTCAATCAAATGGCAGCGCATTATATTGAATTAGCTCAAAACGATTTTACAGCATTAGGAGCCGGGAAAGTTTTGTATCATGCTACAGAAACTACTGCTGGTGGCAGCACCGCTATTCAATTTAGTAAATCAGTAGTTGTTAGAGAAAATGCTATTTTTTATTCTACACCAATTAGCCAAATTACACCTGGCACATACAAATGGTTGAGATTATCATTATCGTACCAAAATTATACTATCCCTTATAAAGCAAATGCATTGCCAGGAAATCATATTGGAATTGGAACCATAGCTTCATTTTTAGGTTACAAAACATATGTTACAAAATATAAAATTAAAGATCAAGCTTATATTCCCTCTGCATCAGTTGGCGGTCCGAATGTTAATCATGCACAAGGTTACTGGGGTTTTGAAACTCTTCTTTTTGGAAATAATTACTGGACAGCAGATGGTCAATCTTCTGGAGTAACTACTGTTGTAAATCCAAATTTTGCAAACTCACCTATTCCTGCAGGAAGTTGCGTAGTAACAGCTCAATTTACTGATATGCAAAATACAAATCAATTATTAAATATTACTGGTTTAGAAACGCAGGATATTATTATAACAGTTTCATTATCTACCAATAAGAGTTTTGAGTTTATTGACACAAATGGAGATGGATATTATCAACCTGAAATATCTTCTGAAAAACCAGTAGATATGGGAGTTAGAGGAATGATTCCAAAGGTTCAATACTAATTTTAAATATTAATATCTCCTTAAATACTGTAAATTTATTTTAGGTAGGTGTAAGTTATCCCTTGAAAAGAATAGAGTGCTTTTTTTATTATAACTTATAGTAAACAACTTTTTTTGTGTCAAAAAAATCTTCGTCAAAATAATTTTTTAATTCATAAAAAACGGCTTTATTAAAATGATGCCCAAATTCCACTTGTAAATCACCACCTTTTAAATAAAGAATTCCATTTTTTAAATCGTTAAAATTATCTTTTAAAATCTTTCCTCTAACCCAGTTGTAAAATTCAGGAAATGCGGTAACAGCTCGGCTTACAATAAAATGATATTTGTCGTTTATTTTTTCGGCGCGCTCATGCTGAGCGGTTAAATTAGTTAAACCAATAGCAGAAGCAACTTCATTAACCACTTTAATTTTTTTTCCAATCGAATCTACCAAATGAAATGTTGATTCTGGAAATAAAATAGCCAACGGTATACCAGGAAAACCACCACCAGTTCCAACATCTAATATTTTTGTTCCTGATTTAAATTGCATCACCTTTGCAATTCCTAAAGAATGTAGCACATGATGTTCGAATAGCAATTCAGTATCTTTTCGAGAAATAACATTTATTTGCGCATTCCATAATATGTATAAATCATACAATTGTTCAAATTGTTTAGTTTGAAAATCTGTAATGTTTGGAAAATATTTAAGGATAATATCTGGTTTCAATTTATAACTAATTAAAGTATATTAATACTATTTATTGACAATCTCTTCAACTTCACTAAAGATAACTTTAGAAAATTTGATAACAGTCTATTTATCTTGATTTTTAAGAATATTAAACAAAAATTCACGAGCCCTAAATAACTGTGCTTTAACAGTCCCAACCGGCAAATCAAGTTTTACCGCTATTTCATCATAACTTAATTCCTCATAATATCGCATTTTCACTAATTCTTTATAATGTGGCTTGAGTTTATCAACAACGTCACGTAACATTTCAACTTTTTGTTTTTTTATAAAATGTTCTTCAGGATCTAAGGTTTGTGACTTAATATTTTTAGAAAATTCTTGCCCTTCATCATTTTCCATTTTAGTATCTAACGATAAAGCTGCATTTTTTTTCTTATTCCTTAAAAAATCAATGGCATTGTTACTGGCTATTTTAAAAAGCCAAGTGCTGAATGCATATGAGGGTGTGTATTGTTGTAAACGTTTAAAAGCTCTTCCAAAGGCTTCTATCGTTAAATCGTCAGCGTCATCTTTATTATTACACATTCTTAACATTGTAAAATAAACAGATTCACGATAGCGATTCAATAATTCTGCATAAG
>CANHPI010000012.1 GCA_947462425.1 Bacteroidota bacterium | reverse complement strand
TTTTTTATTGGTGGTGGCAAAATGTTATTTTTTTCAAACACAGTTTTAGCCATTTCTAGAGCAGCCGAATTAATCATAGAGTGGCTTTCTGACAAAATATATGGTTTAATTGAAAGAGTAACTCCTCCATCAATTATTTTAATGGCCGCAACTTCTGGTATTGGATTTTTTAACACAAAATCAAGTTTTAATAATTCCTCTATTAATAATTTCTTAACCAAGTCTACATCATTATCAGCAGAAATAGTTACATGAGCATCCCCTCTTAAAATTCCATTTTTTGTTAAGTTTACAATAGTTCCATTAGAAACAGCTCCGTTTGGTAAAATAACTGTTTTTAAATCTCCAGTTAAAAGTATGGTATTAAAAATTTGAATTTCCTTAACCGAACCAGACTGTCCAAGAACTTCAATAAAATCTCCTACTCTGAAAGGCTTAAAAATTAAAACCAAAACACCGCCGGCAAAATTGGATAAAGAACCCTGTAATGCTAAACCAACAGCTAAACCGGCAGCACCTAAGATTGTAACAAAAGAAGTTGTTCCAATTCCAATCATTCCGGCAACAGTAACAATTAAAATAACTTTTAATCCTACCGAAATTAAACTTCTTAAAAATGTACGCAGAGAAACGTCCAAATCTCTACCTTCCATTGATTTTGTTGCTAATTTTGATAAACGCTTAATTAACCATAAACCAATTATTAAAACTAAAGTTGCTCCTATAACTCTTGGAGTATATTCAATCAAAATTGAAACAACATGTTCAATATGCTTTTCGATATTTAATGGTTTGATATTCATTTTAGATTTTATTTATAATGATACACTGAAATTACTGAGACTAAAATAATATAAATTTAATTAATTTTACAAATAAATCTTAAAACTTAAGATGCTTGACAGAGATTCCCGCTTTTTGCAACTCTTTTAATGAATCAATTCCAATCCTTAAATGATCGGTTACAAAATCAGTAGTTACTTTTTTATCGCTCTCTTCCGTTTTTACACCTTCCGGTATCATTGGCTGATCACTTACTAATAATAAAGCGCCAACTGGTATTTCATTATGAAAACCTACGCTAAAAATAGTAGCCGTTTCCATATCAATAGCCATAGCCCGAATAACTCTTAAATATTCTTTAAAGACTTCATCATGTTCCCAAACTCTTCTGTTAGTAGTGTAAACGGTTCCTGTCCAATAATCTCTTCCACTTAAACGAATTGTATATGAAATTGCTTTTTGGAGATTAAATGATGGTAAAGCTGGGACTTCGCTGGGGAAATAATCGTTTGATGTTCCTTCTCCTCTAATAGCGGCAATTGGAAGAATTAAATCGCCAATTTGATTTTTCTTTTTTAAACCACCACATTTTCCTAAAAATAAAACGGCTTTAGGATCAATTGCAGTTAATAAATCCATAATGGTGGCAGCCATAGCACTTCCCATACTAAAATTAATAATGGTAATATTATCAAAAGTAGCTGTTTGCATTGGTCTATCTATTCCCTCAACCTCAACTTTATTCCATTCTGCAAACATTTTAACATAACCTCCAAAGTTGGTTAGTAATATATATTTTCCAAAATCTTCTAATTTTTTTCCTGTATAACGTGGTAACCAATTATTTACTATTTCATCTTTCGTTTTCATTTCTATTTTATTTTAATTTTTCATTTGGTTTATCCATTTTTGCATAATATTTTTTGACAGTAACATGGATAGTTCATCTATCAATTTTATATTTTAGCTAAGGTACAAAGTATTTATTATCTTATATAACATTATTATTTTACCATATCTTTATATCATTAATAAATTGCATGTCATTACCTGTTTTAAATTTTCCAATTGTAGACTTTCGTTTTCAAAAAAATGTGAAAGGCACATTACAGTTATTTGATATTATACGCAAGCAATTTATAGATATTACCCCTGAAGAATGGGTAAGACAGCATATTATACATTATCTGATTAACCATAAACAAGTCCCTGTTTCAATGATTTCGGTTGAAAAACAGTTATTATTGAATAATACCAAACGAAGAACCGATATTGTAATATACAATTCAAGTTTAATTCCTCTGTTAATAATTGAATGCAAGTCTCCTAAAATAAAAATAGATCAACAAACTATTAACCAGGCGTTACGTTATAATTTAGAACTAAATGTTCCTGCTATTTTTTTAAGTAATGGCTTACAACATATTTTTTTAAAATTAGAAAACCGGGTACCAAAAGTTTTAAAAGATATACCTAACTACGAAAGTCTCCTGAAATTTTAAATTATTAAATCAATTCTGTAACCTTTTTGTAAATAAGCTTTTATATAATTTAAAAATAGCCGATTTTACAGAATTGTTAATAACTTTAAGGCGATTAACAGCATTTAACAATAGTTTTTCCAAAAAAAACAACATATTTGCATTAAGAGGCATAAATTACAATCTTGAAAACAAAAAAAAAATATAGCTTTTTATTAATGATGGGAACATCATTACTTTTAAGTGCGTTTTCTCCAGTTGCCTTGACTACAATTATTAAACCAAATTCATCAATTTTAACACCTGATGAGAAACCGGTTAAAGATGATGGAAAAAAGAAAATTGTAAAAAGAGATGATACAAGTAAAGTTGTAATAAACCCACTTATTTTAGCTGTTTCTTCAGATGAACATGATCATCAAGATGAAGAAGTTGATTCTTTATTAGCTTTTCCATCAAATGATTTATATGCAAGTTGGGATACTGCAACTATTCATCCTTACTCTTTTGTTCAATGTTTTAAAAAAGATTCAGCAACTATTAACCTTACCGAACCTACAGATTGTGGTTTTGTATTACCATTTAACGGGAATGTAACATCTGAATTTGGTTGGAGAAAAAAACGACCTCATTATGGTACCGACATTGATTTAGAAACCGGTGATAAGGTTGGCTCTGCATTTGATGGAATGGTAAGAATAGCTAAATTAAACAGAAGCTATGGTAATGTTGTTATAATACGACATAAAAACGGGTTAGAAACTGTTTATGCTCACTTATCAAAAATATTAGTTGAACCTGGTCAAACAGTTGAAGCTGGGCAAGTTATAGGATTAGGTGGAAACACAGGGCATTCATTTGGATCGCATTTACATTTCGAAATGCGTTATTTAGGCCAAGCTATTGATGCAGAAGATTTTATTGATTTTGCAAGTGGCAATTTAAAAAACAACACTGTAATGATTACTAAATCAGATGTTGAAACTAAATATGATTTAAGAGCTTTACATTCTCGTCAAAAAAGAGATTTAAATTTAACTCGTGTCAGTGGTTCAAAATCTAAATCTGGTAAAATTTACAAAGTAAAAAAAGGAGATACACTTGGGCGCATCGCTCAAAGAAATCATACTACAATAAAAGCTATTTGCAAAAAAAATGGCATTAAACAGAATAAAACATTGCGTTTGGGTCAGAAAATTAAAATTTAAACCATTAAAAAAAGCTACAATATTATTGTAGCTTTTTTGTTTTAAATCTTGGCAATAATTTTTACACAATAGCCTTTGTCTACATTCTTTCTTTTACTGATTTAAAAATTAAAAACCTAAAATAGATCTTACCTGTTTTAATTTTTCTTGAGCAATTTTTCTTGCTTTACCTTCGCCAATTTGTAATTCTTTTTCTAACGTATTAGTGTCATTCATTAAACTGGTATAACGGTGACGTGGTTTTTCAAACTTACATAAAATTAATTCATACAAGGCTGTTTTTGCATGACCATAACCGTAACCACCTTGTAAATAATTAGCTCGCATTTCTGAAATTTGATTATTATCAGCTAACAACGCAAATAGTTTAAACACATTACATGTATCCGGATTTTTTGGTTCTTCTAGAGGTGTTGCATCAGTTACAATTGTTTTTACAGATTTTAATAATTCTTTTTCCGGTAAAAATATATTGATGAAGTTGTTATACGATTTACTCATTTTTTGCCCATCTGTTCCTGGAACAATCATTACGTTTTCATCAATCTTTGCTTGGGGTATTACAAATATTTCCTTATTATAGTGTGAGTTAAATTTAGATGCAATGTCTCTGGTAATTTCAATATGTTGTACCTGGTCTTTTCCAACTGGAACAAATTCGGCATCATATAAAATAATATCAGCAGCCATTAAAACAGGATAGGTAAATAATCCGGCATAAACATCGCTTAATCTTTCCGATTTATCTTTAAATGAATGTGCATTGGCTAACATGGGGAATGGAGTAAAACAACTTAAATACCAGGTCAATTCACACACTTCAGGTATGCGACTTTGACGATACAACATGTTTTTTTCTGTATCAAAATCAAATGCTAACCAAGTTGCAGCAACTGAGTTTACACTATTTATTCTTTGTGTTGCATCTTTTTGGGTAGTTAATGAATGTAAATCTGCAATAAAAAAAAGAGATTCATTTCCATGTTGTTTGCTTAATTCGATGGCAGGTAAAACAGCTCCTAAAATATTTCCTAAATGAGGGATGTTTGTGCTTTGTATTCCTGTAAGTATACGTGACATTTTTAGTTATGAGTTGTAAATTATGTGTAGTAAATTTTAAACTAATTATCAAATTGCTCAAAACCAAATTGATTAATTTATATTCCTTTTACGATACCGTCTTTCGAATTTTTTATAAAGTCTATAATTTGAGTCTTTATTTTTGAAATAGGTATCTCTTGTTCTATCAATTCTAAAGCATTAGTTACATTATGTCCGCGAACAAACATTAAACGGTATATATCTTCAATTTGATTGATAATCTCTTTATCAAAACCTCTTCGCGAAAGACCAACTGTATTTACACCAATATATTGTAGTGGGTCGCGGGCAACACGAATAAAAGGAGGAACATTTTTACGAACTTTTGATGCACCTGCTAAAAAGCTGTGAGCACCAATTATGATAAACTGTTGGATAGCTGTATATCCTTCAATAATCACAAAATCTTCAATTGTAACATGACCTGCTAAACCAACATAATTTGCAAGTATAACATTGTTTCCAATAATACAATCATGTGCAACATGAGCGTAAGCCATAATTAAACAGTTATCTCCAATTGCAGTTAACATTCTATCTGCTGTACCCTTATGAACTGTTGCATATTCTCTAATGATGGTATTATTACCAATAGTAGTTTTTGCTTTTTCTCCTTTATATTTTAAATCTTGAGAAACAATACCAATTAAGGCTCCAGGAAAAATTTGACATCCATTGCCAATAGTAGTATCTGGATAAATAATTGCATTTGGATGAATGTGAGTATTGTCTCCAATAACTACATCCTCGTATACTGTAGCGAATGGTTCAATCGTTACATTTTTTCCTATTTGAGCTTTTGAACTAACGTTTGCAAGAGGTGAAATCATATTCTATTGTTATATTGAAATCTTATACTAATTGAGCTTCCTTATTTTTTACTTCAGTATCTTTCAGCTTTACAATTTGCGCCATCATTTCTCCTTCCATTACTGGTTTATTGTTAACGTAGGCAACACCTTTCATGTGGCAAATACCGCGACGAATTGGAGTAATTAATTGTAAACTAAATACAACGGTATCACCAGGTACAACTTGCTGTCTGAATTTAACTCCATCAATTTTCATGAAAAAAGTTAAATAGTTTTCTGGATCAGGTACTGTTTTTAAAGCTAAAATTCCACCACATTGAGCCATGGCTTCAATTAAATATACACCTGGAAATACTGGATTTCCTGGAAAATGGCCTTTGAAAATATCCTCGTTCATTGTCACGTTTTTTACACCAATTACGTGTTCTAATGATAGTTCCATGATTTTATCAATTAATAACATCGGTTGTCTGTGAGGTAACAACTTCATTATTTCAATTGTATTTAATAGTGGTGGTTGTGATAAATCTACTTTTGGATAGTCTTTCTCAATCTTTTGTGTCTTAGCTAAAGCTTTTAATTTTTTTGCAAAAGCTACATTGCCTGCATGGCCAGGGAGAGCAGCCAGAACATGTATTTTTAATGGTCTGCCAACTAATGCTAAGTCGCCAACAATATCTAATAATTTATGTCTAGCAGGTTCATTAAAAAATCTAAGTTTTGTGTTATTTAATACACCACGTCCTTTTACTTCAACATCTGGCTTATTAAATACTTTGCGTAAATGATTTAATTTTTCTTCAGGTAAATCGCTGTCAACTAAAACAATGGCATTATCCATATCGCCACCTTTAATTAGGTTGTGAGCAAGCAATGCTTCTAGTTCTCTTAAAAAAACAAATGTTCTGCAAGGAGCAATTTCTTTTTTAAATTCACCTACATTATACATGCTGGCATGTTGCGTTCCTAGTACTTCGCTTCCATAGTCAACCATTACGGTTACCCTAAATTCATCCTGAGGAACCGCCAACATCTCTACTTTTTTAATGGGATCTTCGTATGTTAAGTTTTCTGTTAATTCAAAATAATTACGTTCAGCTTCTTGTTCAACAATTTCAACAGTTTCTAAAATTTCAATAAAATTTAATGAGCTGCCGTCCATTATTGGCATTTCAGGACCAGTAACTTGTATTAAACAATTGTCAATTCCCATGCCTACTAAAGCCGCTAATACATGTTCAGTAGTATGAACTCTTGCTCCATTTTTTTCTAAAGTAGTTCCTCTTGACGTATCAACTACTAAATCACAATCTGCATCTATAATTGGATGACCTTCTAAATCTATTCGTTGAAATTTATACCAGTGATTTTCGGGAGCTGGATTAAATGTTAATGTTACAGGAGCTCCTGTGTGCAAGCCTTTACCTGTTATAGAAACTGCTTTGTCAATGGTTCTTTGTTTATCGCTCATAATTTTAAAATAGTCAATTACTCAATTCAATAATTAGATAATGTCTGTTTTTAGATTTAATTATTTATTTAAATTTTATCATGGTCATATTTACTCGTTGCCCAATTTTTTCTCAATATCTCTAATTCTATCATTTAATTTTGGCAAGTTTCTAAAAAGCACATAGCTTCTTCTAAAATCTCCTAATGGAAACGATGGTGAACCTTGAACTATTTCGTTTTCTTTTAAAATAGAAGAACCAACACCTGCTTGTCCGGCAATTTTTACTCCATCGGCAATTTTAATATGCCCAACAATTCCCACCTGAGCGGCAATCATTACATTTTTACCAACTTTGGTTGAGCCAGCAACACCTGATAAACCTGCAATGACGGTATTTTCTCCAACTTCTACATTATGTGCAATTTGTACTAAATTATCTAATTTAACACCTTTATGTAAAGTAGTAGAACCCAACGTTGCTCTATCAATTGCGCAATTTGATCCTATTTCAATATTATCTTCAATAACTACATTTCCAATTTGAGGAACCTTAGCAAATTCTTTTCCATCCTGAGGTGCAAAACCAAATCCATCACTACCAATAACTGTATTAGCATGAATTGTAACATGGTTACCAATTTTGCATTCGTGATACACTTTTACTCCTGAAAATAAGATTGTGTTATCTCCAATAATGCAATTATCGCCAATATAAACGTGAGGATAAATTTTTGTGTTATTCCCAATTTTTACATTTTGACCGATATATGCAAAAGCACCAATGTAACAATCTGTGCCATGTTTTGCATTTTCACTAATAAAAGAAGGTTGTTCAATACCAACTTTATTACCTTTAAATTGATTGTACATTTCTAATAAAGTAGCAAAACTCGCGTAAGAATCTTCTACTCTAATTAATGTACAGGTTGATTTTATTGTTTTTTCGAGTGTTAATGAATTATTTACAATAACAATACTTGCATTGGTTTCATAAATATAATTAGTGTACTTGGGATTGGCTAAAAATGACAAAGTACCTGGTATACCTTCTTCAATTTTTGAAAGGTTAGAAACCATTGTGTTTTCATCCCCTTCTACTGTTCCGCCTAATAAGGCTGCTATTTGACCTGCAGAAAATTCCATCTCTCAAATATAGAGATTTTCTACAAAAAATCAATAGAATGTGTTTTAAAACCTAATATTTATTGTATATGATATGTGCTAATAATAGAGAAGTTTATGCGAAGAATTGTAGCGAAAATGCTTTTTATACCTTAGCTTGAAAAATGGATTGCAATTAAAGCGCGGTATGATTATGAATGCCTAAAATATTAGAGTTTCATTTTAGATAGCAACTCTAGTTTGTAATGCATATCTAAAGAGTAGGTGAGTGTTGTCTGTTCTTTTAAAAATAAATAAATAACATATGATTTTTTATAGCAATTTATACCTTTTAATTTTAACTCTGAATTTTGTTGGGAATTGAAATAATAGTTTGCTTTTTCAAATAGTAAATCAGCGAGCATTTTTAATTGCTCATCATTTAATTTTTTTTCTATGGTAAGTATATCAATGAATTGCTCATTGATTAAAGATTCAACATAATCAACTTCGGAAGATGTATATTTTTTTATTGACTCATTTATTAATTCAAACAGTTTTGGGTAGTTTTCATCCCTTTTTAATCCCAATAGAATAGCCATTACCTTGCCAAACTCTTCAAATTGTTTTACTAAATAATCACGCTTATGCATGTTGTTTTAGTTTTTTTAAAATTTGCAATACTTGCGGAATCAAGGCTTGACTATTATCGTTTACGATTATAAAATTAGCAAGTGGAGTTTTTCGTTCATCAGACCATTGGCTTAACATACGTTTTTCAACATCTTCTTTTGTTACTTTGTTTCGCTTTATTACGCGTTCAATTTTTAACCAAACTGGTGCTGTTACTAAGATACTATAATCTAATTCTTTGTAAATTCCGGTTTCAAATAGTAATGCGGTTTCTTTAATAATTAAGGTTTCGGGCGAATGTTTAGATTGAAATTGAATGAAATCTTCTTTTACAGCTGGGTGAATTATTTTATTTATTTGTTGAAGTAATTGTGTATTTGAAAATATTTTTTTTGAAATATATTCTTTATTAATTTCATACTCATTTAAATAAGCTTCGTTCCCGAGTAAATTTATGACTTGTTTTTTTACTGAGTCATTATAATATAATTCTTTTGCTTTTTCGTCGGAATTATAAATTGAACAACCCATTGTTTCAAATAATCTTGCTACTGTTGTTTTTCCGCTTCCTATGCCACCTGTTAAGCCTACAATCATTATTTATATATTAAATATGAAATTGAGTTTGGTTCTGTTTTTATAATTTTCACTTCAGAGGGCGTTCTGATAATTTCTACCGGTAAAATTTTTCGTTTTTCTTTAATATATTGGTAGTTTACAATAGCCTTAAATGAATTAGTATTTACAGATTCATACTCTTTCATGGCAACTAAATATTTAATGGTAACAACGCTAGGTAATAATTTTATATTTTCTTTTTCATCGTTATTCATAATTTGAATAGGAATTTTAATAGTTGCTTCCGTTAGTTTGTCAACACTAAAACTTAATTGCACATCCTTAACATTGTAATTTAAAGAAGAATAAGGTTTTTTTAGATGAACAGAGGATGTAAAATTTTCTTTGATATCTTTTAAATTTACAAAATAGGTAAATACTGTATCCATTTTCAACAAATCTAAACTATCGCCGGTTACACTAACATAAGCAGGATTAATTATTGTTTTTGAAACAATAGAGTATCCAGGTAAACAATTAACCTTAAGGTTTGCTTTGATGGGTAATAGTTTGGATTTTCCTTTAGTCCCTGAAAAAAATAACGTATCTGGTCTTATTTTAAGAACTTCAACATCAAAATTTATAGCAGTTTGTAAATTAAAATTTCCGTTGCTAATTGAATATGCTTGAGATTTGGCGTTATTTTTTAATAAATTAAAATCAATAACTACAGGATTTATTTTATTTTTCAGAGTAATAAAAACTAATTTTAATCCACTCGCTTTAATTTCTATGTCAAGTACTTCTGGTAATTCTCCAACTATGACTTTGTTGGCGGGGAGATTTAAAAATGTTACTGGTACGTGAATGGTGTATTTGTAATTTATGTTTAAAGCATGCACCATCCATAGTAATGATGCAATGCCTAAACAAATTAAAAAAGTAACAATTTTTTTACTTAATAATAAACGCCGAATGCGCGTTATGGCATTTGACGATTTCATATTATTAGGTAGTTTGGTTTAAAGATAAAGTAGCATCTTGAGAAACAGCATTTTTCGAAATCTTCATCTTCGATCCATCTTCAACAGCAATGATGATAGTTCCATCATCGTTTATTTTGCTTATTGTACCATATATGCCACCGATAGTTAAAATTTTATCGTTTACTTTTAATGCCTCAATATATTTTTTTGTTTCTTTTGCTTTTTTCATTTGAGGTCTAATCATAAAGAAATAAAATACTACTACGATTAAAACTAAAGGTACTATTTGAGTTATTGGATTTCCTCCAGCTGCACCACCGCCCATTAAAATTACTAAATTGTTCATGTTTGTTTTTTATTTGATTTGTTATTGGTTTATTTTTAATATGTTAGTGAGCCGTTGGCAATTCGTTTGGATTAGCGCTGGTAGGTACAATAATATTTGCTTTAATGTAAATAATTCTTGTACTTGGTTCACAGTTAGTAACAATAGTAACTGATTTTTCTACAACGCCTGATTTTCCTTCACTTGCAAAAACAACATTTATGATTGCTTCTTCACCTGGTAAAATTGGTTTTTTAGGATATTCAGGTATTGTACAACCGCAGCTGCCATTAGCTGAAGAAATAATTAAATTTGATCCGCCGATATTTTTTAATTTAAAACCAAAAGCTACTTTTTCACCTTGTGTTATACGGCCAAAATCATGAGTTTCTTCCTCAAATTTAATTTCCGGTAAATCTGCATTTGTATTTCCATCGGCAGATTTTGTGTTCATGACATCATTTGTTGAAATTTCTGCACTTTGTTCTTTGCAAGAACTTGTGAAAAGTATTATAGATGCTACTAAAATATAAATTGATTTCATTTTTTTATTTTGAATGCAAATTTAGGATTTTATACTGTTTAAAGAATAAAAATTATGAATTTTTATAACTATGATTAGATTCTATTTACTATCCTTAAATCAGGATTCAAGCCAGTTTTTAATAATGGTTTCACCAAATTCTGAAAGAATAGACTCTGGATGAAATTGTACGCCTCTAACATCGTTTATTTCATGTTTTAAGGCCATGATATTTTTATCAATATCAGTAGCTGTGATTTTTAAAACTGGAGGAAGTTGGTTTAAGTTAACTACCCATGAATGATAGCGACCAACCGTAAACGTAGTCGGACAATTTTTGAAAATAATATCTTCGTTAATAATATTTATTGGCGTTGCAACGCCATGAAAAACTGTATCTAAATTTTTAAGTGTTGCGCCGTAACATTCGCCAATTGCTTGTAAACCCAAGCATACTCCCAAAATACTTTTTGTAGAACTATATTCTTTTAATAACTCAGGCATAATACCTGCATTTTTAGGAAGACCTGGGCCAGGAGAAAGCAATATTTTATTATAATGCGAAACAGCTTCTAAAGAAATTTCATCATTTCTAATCACGTCAAAATCTATATCGCTTACCTTTTCAATTAAATGAACCAAATTATAGGTAAAACTATCGTAATTATCTAGTACTAATAATTTCACACACTTAAGTTTTAAATTTTACGAAAATTATTTTCCTTCCATTAAACCTCTTCCGGTTTTTTGGATTTTATTATCACGTTTTAAATCTGCAATAATTTTATCTAAAACTCCATTAATAAAAGTTTTACTATTAGGTGTACTATATTCTTTAGAAATGTCGATGTATTCGTTTAAGGAAACTTTTACTGGAACATTATTTACATGTAAAAATTCAGCAATAGCCATTTTCATTAATAGTACATCCATTGCGGCAATTCGTTCTAATTCCCAGTTTTTAGTTTTATCGTCTATGATTTTGTCATATTCTTTATCGCCTGCAACTGTTTTACGAAATAATGTAGAAATAAATTGAGTATCATCTTCTTCATCTTTATACAATGGTACCAGTTTTAAAGAACCTGTAAAATTTTCAAATGTTCTTGATACCATCGAAAATGCTCCGTAAGTATCATCAGCCCAATGAATATTTTTTTCTTCAAATAGATGATTTAATAAATCGTGTTCGTATAAAAAATCAGTAGCTACTGATATTAAAAATTGTTTATCTTCTTTGGCTGATGGGGTTGTTGAAGACATGTAATTTTTATACAAATCAGTTGTTCTTAATTCTGCATATAATTTACGAACTAAATCAAAATCACTTTGCCATGAAATTTTACGGTTAAGGACTTCTTTTTTTAGTTCAGAACTGTGTGTTAAATGAGTTAAAACAACATTATCTATAAATCTTAAATTGGGTTCTAGGTCTTCTTTAGTTGGAAGTCGTTTGTTTTTGTTTTCTTCAGTTACCAATAGTGCAGTGTGGTGCATGTCGGTAAATAAAACTAAAACGTAAACATATAAATCGTAAATTTTATCTAAACTCTTGAATAATTCTTTTTCATAAAATGCAATATCTGGTTTATCTTGCTGAAAGTAAGAGTACAAAGTTTGCATTGTTTTTATTCGTAGGTAGCGTCTGTTTAGCATAAAAGAACGATTTTAGTTTGGTTGTTGGGGTTTGTGTTATATTTTTAGTATTTGATTTTAGATCTGTCACATCGAGGGTAGTCGAGATGCGATGTGTGTTCTCGACTACGCTCAAACTGACATTACATCACTGCATTAATTCTTGCAATACTTTCTATGCGTTGTTCTGCTATTTTATTAGCAGCTGCGTAAGTTGGTATATTTTGAGCTTTAGCTGTCTGAATAATATTCCATGTAGTATCATATATTTTTTCAGCATGAGCTAAAGCACGCTCTCTGTTATATCCTTCTAATTCATAATACACATTTATAATACCGCCGGCATTAACCACAAAATCAGGAGCATACAAAATACCTTTTGATAATACTAATTCACCGTGTTTTTTCTCATCAGCTAATTGATTATTAGCTGCACCGCAAATTACCTTACATTTTAATTTAGATAAAGTTTCATCATTAACAGTTGCTCCTAAGGCGCAGGGGGCATAGATATCAATATCTAAATCAAACATTTTATCTGCGGGTACAAATTCAGCTTTATATTTATCTACCGCTGCTTTAATGCGCTCTTCGCTAATATCATTAATATAAACTTTAGCACCTTCTTTGGTTAAATAATCTACTAATGTTTCTCCAACATGACCAATTCCTTGTACTAATACTTTTTTACCACTTAAACTATCACTTCCAAATGCTTCTTTGGCACTAGCTTTCATGCTAACGTAAACACCATAGGCAGTAACTGGAGATGGATCACCACTTCCACCCATATTTTCGGGAAGGCCGCTAACATAATCAGTCTCCATTTTAATAATTTCCATGTCACGGCTAGTCATTGCAACGTCTTCGGCAGTTATATATTTTCCACCAAGACTATTCACAAATTTCCCAAAACGACGTAATAATGCTTCTGTTTTTATTTTTTTTGAGTCGCCAATAATAACTGCTTTTCCGCCACCTAAATTTAAACCGGCAACGGATGATTTGTAGGTCATTCCTCTCGATAAACGCAAAACATCTGTTAATGCTTCCATTTCGTTATTATAATTCCACATTCGAGTACCACCTAAAGATGGACCTAACACAGTGTTATGAATAGCAATAATAGCTTTTAATCCAGTTGCATTATCATTACAAAAAAGAATTTGTTCGTGATTATTGGCTAACATTTGTCCAATAACTGGATTTTGTGCTAAACTCGAATCTTTGATATCTTTTACTTCCATTTTGGAGTGGTTTAAATTCGCCGCTAATTTATGATTTATTTGTGTAGAAAATAATATTTATAAATAAGATTTAAAAAGCAATGATTAAATTTGTAAAGCATTTTGAAGAAAGTCATATCATATTTGTTTTTATTTATTTCCTTTTTGGGCTTCGGTCAAAAAAGGATGTGTGGTACAAAAGACTTTTATATTAAAGTAGCTCCAACCTATGGTTTTATTTTTGAGCATAAAAGTACAATTGGTAATTTAGTAAATGGCTATATTCCTGGGGTAGAAATTGATTTTGTAAAACCAACAACCGGATGTAAACGATGGCACCGCGAAAATAATTTTTTAGAGGTTGGTATGTCATTTAATTACATATCATTTTCTAACCCAAAACAATTAGGAGATTGTTATGCCCTTTCTCCTTTTGTAGAAATTCCTTTAAATAAAAAAGAGAGAGCAATAAGACCCGTACTTCGCATTTGTTGGGGAGTTTCATATCTTACTAAAAAATTTGATATTAACGAAAATCCAAAAAACATTGCCATTGCAAGTCACTGGAATACTTTTGTTCAATGGAAGGTGTTATGGCATATGAAATTAAATGACAAAATACGACTTGAACCAGGTTTATCCTTTGCACATGCTTCTAATGGACGTTCACAAGTTCCAAATTTGGGATTAAATGTGGTTTCTGTAAATATGGGGATTAATTTTAAAATTAAAGGAAATTCGATTAAATGTGGTTTGGTTGACTCGTCATCTGTTTGGCCTACTAAACATGAAATAGTTATTTGGGATGCTGTTGGTTTTAACGAGCACGAGCCTCCAGGTGGGCCTAAATATTTTTCTAACACCTTAGCGGCAAACTATTATTATAATGTTAGAAATACCCATAAATGGGGCGGAGGAATTGATGTATGTTACGATACTCAAAATGAATATCATTTAAGAACTTCTGGGAATCCGGCAAATAATTGGACAGATGTTATGCAGTTAGGAGTAAAAGTTTGTTATGCTTATAATATTGGTCGCATTAGTTTACCAATAGAAATGGGATATTATGCCATCTCTAAACCTAAAGAAGATGGACCTATTTTTCATAGAATAGGAATCAGACATTATTGTAAAAATGGGCTTATGTTTAATTTCACTATGAAATCGCATTGGGCAGTGGCAGCTCATTTCGATTATGGTATTGGCTATCGGTTTGGTTTAAAAAAGAAAAAAATAAATGCAATATAAACTGGTTATAGTAATTTGTTGTTTGCTAGTCTTTACGTCATGTAAAAATGAGAATAGATGTGATTGCTTTAAGTCTAGCGGTAAAACAAATGTTATTTATCATAACGTCAATAATTTTAATAGTATTTATTTAGCAGATAAAATGGATTTGCATATAACTCAAGGACCTAATTTTGAGGTAAGAGTAGAAGCAGGTTCTAATTTGCAAAAATTGATAAAGGCAGAATTAGATGGTGAAACATTAAAAGTAGTTAATAATAACAAATGCAATTGGGTGAGAGGTTATAAACAGAAAATAAAAATTTATATAACAGCACCATATTTTAAGAGCATTAAGCATGCGGGATTAGGCACTATAGAAAGCACTAATACAATAGTTCAAGACCAAATTAACTTAAGAGTTGAAAATTCTGGAGATTTAAAATTGGATTTAAATACTGCAAAAATAATGGCTAGCGCACACGGTAATGGTAATATGTATTTAACTGGTAAAACAGATCGCTTGGAAAGTGATTATACCGGTACAAATTATTTATACGCTGATGGTTTAATAATTAAGGATTATGTTTATTTGCATAGTGTTACAATTGGTCATACTCACATTAATGCTCCCGATAATGGCTTAATGGATATTATTTTAGATAGAGCAGGGAATGTTTATTATACCGGAAATCCATCAAAAGTTAATTTGGTTAAAAATGGTGCAGGAAATTTAATTAAGGAGTAAAGTTGTTGCGTCTTTTTAAAAATTCATAATTAACAAGTGTGTAAAATTATTTATTTCGTTTTTTTAACTTTAATCACTTCCCTAAAAAACGTATTTTTACACTACATGATGACGGTATTTAATAAATTTTATTTCATTTTACTTTTTTTAATATTGACTTTAAAAATTGTTTCGCAAGATGATTATGTAAATGATAATCAAATGCGTTATGAAGACTGGAACTATAAGCCATATATTCAGACCATACAACTTCACGAATCAACATTTGATGCAAATCCTGCTATATTAAAATTTAACTCTGAAGAGCAGTTAGAATTAAGCTTTGATGATTTAGAGGCTGATAAAAAAATGTATACAGTTAGTTTTATTCATTGTGATGCAAATTGGCAGCCATCAAATTTGGTAAGTGCTGAATATATGAATGGATTTTTTGAAGCTAATATTTTGAATTTTAATTTTTCTACAAATACAATTCAAAAGTACACGCATTATTCCATCTTATTTCCGCAAAGCAATATGCAATTTTCGAAAACCGGAAATTACATTGCTTATGTATATGAAGATAACGACAAAGAAAAAATTATTTTGACAAAACGTTTCATGATTTATGAGGATAAAATAACCGTTGTTGCTAATGTTCGTCAGGCTATTGGAAATGATGAACAATATGAAAAACAACATATTGATTTTAATTTAATTAATAGTCAATATGAATTAACCAATCCTTTTACTGATTTAAAAGTAGTCATCACTCAAAATAACCGCTGGGATAATGCTGTTACTGATATTAAGCCAACTTTTGTTGAACCAAGACAATTGACTTATTCGTTAGACGATAAATCCACTTTTAACGGAGGAAATGAATTTCGGTTTTTTGATTCTAGATCCCTTAGAACTTATACAGAAAGAGTTGCTGATATTTACAGAGATAGTGTGTACAATTATCATTTGGTTTTAAAATTAGATGAATTAAAAACATTTAAAAATTATAGCTTTTATAATGATTTGAATGGTAGTTTTTTGATTAAAAATAAGGATATGGTTGGTAGTCCAGATACTGAAGGAGATTATGCGTGGGTACATTTTTTTTTACCTTATGATAATGCCCAAGGCGAAGGTAATTTTTATGTGCTCGGTAAGTTAACAGAGTGGAGATTAAATAAAACTAATCGTATGACTTATAATTATAAAAAACATGGCTACGAATGTAGTTTATACATCAAACAAGGTTATTATAACTATACGTATGTTTATTTGAAGGATGAGAAAAAAGGAGGCGATGAAACACTAACAGAAGGTAATCATTGGGAAACGGAAAACGATTATACCATTTATGTTTATCATCGCCAAAGATCAACGTACTATGATCAGTTGGTAGCTATTAAAAGATTTAATTCATTTAAGAGATAGAATTTAAGCGTTGATTAATTTCTTTAAAACTTGGTCTATTTAAAATAGACTCTTGCATACAATCATCTTTTAATTGTTTCAAAGTTTGTATTAATGCATCAAATGATTCAAAATTATGATTTAATAAATCATCTAATAAACATCCAAAAGCTCTTACATCTATTCTTTCAAAATAGCGAGCACTATTATTAAGAGTATCATAAAATGTAGCAGCTCCAAAATCACCAAAAATTGTATTTGCATGTTCATCAATAAGCGTATTATGTGCATATAAATCGCCGTGCATTATTCCTTTTTCATGAAGATGCTTGCTAGCATCCGCAATTGCCTTCGCAATTTTAATAATAGTTGTTGTTGAAAAATCTGCCCCTGATTTAAAAGTGTCTCTGGTACAAGTATCAAAACTTGGTGGACAAGCTAAATTTTTAAAGTTTGATGGAATTAATTCTAAAACCAATCCCATTTTTTGTTCGGGATGATTTTTTATTTTGCCTATTACGGTAACCAAGTTTTGATGATTTTCAGCTAAAATGCAAGCATTCATTTCATCTTTCGGAAAACCATCGCTGGTTACTTCTCCTTTAAACACTTTTACAGCAATTTCTTGTTTGGAAGTTTCGCTAGTCCATTCAGCTTTTGAAATAATACCGGAAGCACCTTCTCCCAATGTTTCTTTTACGTTTAATTCATTCCATGAAATGATTGGCAATTCATTTTTTAAATTTATTATTTTAGTGCAAGGATTTCCTGAAAATGCTAACCAAGATAAACGAGGTAATTCAAATAACCATTCAGGAAATTCCGAAATTTGATTAGCAGAAATACGAAGTAATTCGATGTTTTTGCATTGAGACATTTCGTTTGGTAAACCATTTAGTTTATTTCCTGCTAAAGCTACCTTTTGAAGTTTAATACAATTACCAATACTTTTCGGAAGTTTTTTTATGCAATTGTTGGTTAAAATTAACCATTGTAAATTTATTGGAAAAGCATTCTCTGAAATGAATTCGATTTTGTTAGATTTGAATCCAATCATGGTTAAATTGGAGCATTTTGCTAATACTTCCGGAAATATTGTAAAATCATTATCTGAAAAAAACGCAATTTTTAGTTTCTTTAAATCACTAAATTTTTCGGGTAAATGCGATAATTGATTTCCTGATAAATCTAATAGTTCTAATGTTTCAGATAAATCAAAAATTTCGTT
>CANHPI010000011.1 GCA_947462425.1 Bacteroidota bacterium | reverse complement strand
TGAAGAAATAAAAGTGATAGTCGATACCATTCGTTTTGATACCAAAGAAAATTACTTGACCGAAGCCAATGCCAAAATTAATTTGCAACCCTTCGATCAAATATTTATTCGCAACATTCCAGAGTTCGCTAATTATGGGGTTATCGAAATTACGGGCGAAGTATTATACCCAGGCAAATATCCATTGTTAAATAAAGACGAAAAAATTGCCAATGTGGTTAAACGCGCAGGTGGCATAACACATTACGCCTTTCCAGAAGCGGCTACTTTTTACCGCCCATCTTTACCCGGCAATTACATTGTTATTAAATTACAAAAAGCAATTAAATTTAGCTGGAACCGCAACAATTATTTATTGAAAGATGGCGATTCCTTGCACATACCAACGGCTCCAGATTTGGTGAGCATCAAAGGCAATGCTTTAAATTATACAGATATCAAAGAGGTGGCGCAAGTGAATGCACCTTATTTAGCTGGCCGACGCGCTGGTTATTATATTCGCAATTATGGTTCGGGCTTTTCGGATAATGCATGGCGCCGCAAAACATATGTGATACAACCCAATGCCAAAATTAATAGAACCCAACGCATTTTATTTTATCCTATCTACCCACGCATAAGCAAAGGCTCTGTTATTTATGTTGTGGCTAAACCACCAAAAGTAAAAGCAGATAAGAAAAAAGCAGAAGATCAATTCAATGCCAATAAGTTTTTTGAAAGTCTTACCACAAAAATTACCGGTTTAGCCACTCTATTTATTTTATTGAAACAAGTACAATAATGCAAACATCAGACATACAAAACGACGAAATTTCTTTAAAGGAATTAATTCAAAAAGCAGGTGAGTGGTTTGCCTATTTTAAATCGCAATGGAAAATTATTTTCTTGGCTGGTATTATCGGCGGCTTATTAGGTTTGGGTTATAGCTATACTAAAAAAACAATATATACCGCTAAATTGAGTTTTGTATTAGAAGAAAAAGGTGGATCTAGCGGTGGGGGCTTAGCTTCTTTGGCAGCACAGTTTGGATTAGGCGGAGGCGGTGATGGTGGTGGCGTATTTTCTGGCGGTAACATGATTGAATTATTGAAGTCTCGCTTCTTGATTGAAAAAACATTATTAAGCACGGTGAGCATCAATGGCAAACCCGATTTACTCATCAACCGTTATATTCAATTCAATAAACTCGATAAAGCTTGGGCAAAGCAAATTAAATTAGCTAATTTAAAATTTAATAGCGCCGATAGAGCCAACTTTACTTTGCAACAAGATTCTGTATTGGGTTTAATTTCTGCTGGACTGATATCAAGCAATGTAACCATAGCACAACAAGATAAAAAATTGAGTATTATTAATATATCAGTGAAGTCAACAGACGAAATTTTCGCCAAAGTTTTTTCAGAAAAACTCATCGAAACCGTACGCGATTTTTATATCGAAACCAAAACCAAAAAATCAAGAGGCAATGTTTTGCTTTTGCAAATCAGAGCAGACTCTGTTCAACGCGAATTAAACGCTGCCATGTATGGCCGTGCACAATTTGGTGACCAAAATATGGGGCTCATTCGACAACAAGCAGCCGTACCAAAATTAAAACAAGAAATGAAAGTGCAAATGCTGGGTACTCTTTATGGGGAGTTAGTGAAAAATTTAGAATTTGCTAAACTGACTTTGATGCGAGAGGAACCACTAATACAGATTATTGATCAACCCATTTTACCATTACCTAAAGCTCGATTGGGGAAATTAAAAGCGATCGTAATGGGTTGTATCTTGTTTGGATTTTTAAGCTTGTTGGGCTTGGGTGGGAAGAAGGTTTATGGGGGACTTTTTGATTAGTCTAACCGACACTAAGATTTAAACGATGTTTTTATAGATCCAAACTTTGTAATTTTATGTTTAATAATATAATATAATAGATTGAGTTTAAAAAAAATTTTTGTTGGAGGTGTTTTTTGGTCTTTTATACAGCAATTTTCAACACAATTAATTTCCTTCCTTGTCCAGTTAGTTTTAGCGAGAACTCTATTACCAGCCGAGTTCGGTTTAATAGGAATGCTTACAGTTTTTATAGGAGTAGGAAGTGCCTTATTTGAAGGTGGGATGACGATTTCACTTATTAGAGAAAGTTCAACTGATAGTCGAGACTATTCAACTGTTTTTATTTTTAACTTAATTGTAAGTATTTTAATTTACATTTTGTTTTTTTTAAGTGCCCCATATATTGCACAATTCTATAACCAACCATTGCTTACTGATATAGCTAGATTGTATGGTCTATCATTTATATTTTTGGCTTTTGGAACGGTGCAAAATACAATACTTGTCAAGGAAATGAATTTTAAAAAACAAGCATATTTGGCTTTCCCCTCATTAGTAATTGGTAGCTCACTTGGTGTATACTTGGCTATAAACAATTTTGGGGTTTGGGCATTGGTTTATTCAGTTTTACTGACTAATTTTTGTAATGCTTTTCTGCTTTGGATTACTTCAGATTGGCGACCTAATTTTTGTTTTGATAGGGATAAGTTTAAGGTGCATTTTTATTTTGGCTATAAAATGACAATTTCGTCTTTGTTGGATACAATCTTCATTAACATCTATCAAATACTTATTGGAAAGTTATATAACCCGGTTTTGGTTGGGTACTATACAAGAGCAAATTCATTGGTTATGCTACCTGTTGGAAATATTTCGGCAGTGCTAAATAAAGTTATATTCCCGCTTTTTTCTGCAGTTGAAAATGATACTTTGGAGCTAAAGAAACTATACAAAAAAATCATGTTAATGATTTTTTTTATAATTGCTCCTATGATAGTTTTAATGATTTTGCTTTCTAAGGAAATAGTAATTATTCTATTTACGGAAAAATGGTTGCCAATTGTCCCAATCTTTCAAGTTTTGTGTTTGTCTGGTTTACTATATCCTTTACATCTTTACAACCTAATGATACTCCAAGTAAAAGGTAAAAGCGGATTATTTCTAAAGCTAGAAATTATAAAAAAAATTATGGTTGTTATTGTTGTAGGGATCTCCGTTTTGTTTGGATTTTATGGATTATTATTTGGTTCTGTTATTAGCTCAGTATTAGCATTATTTATAAATACATTTTACGCAGGAAAATTCATTCAATACAAAATGTTTAGTCAACTTTTCGACTTATCTCCAACGATTATTATCTCCTTCATTATGGCTGCTGTTATGTATGTTTTAAATTTATATTTAGTTGACTTTGCTATATTTTCGAGACTCGTATTAATCGGCACATCGGGTATATTAACCTATCTCACTTTTGCCGTGATTTTAAAAAATGAAAGTACAAATGAAATTATTAAAGCTATAAAAACATTATGATACCTGTAACCAAACCCTTTTCACCACCAATTGCCGATTATACCAAATTGTTAGAAGGTATATGGGAGCGTAATTGGTTTACAAATAATGGACCCCTTGTAAATGAACTAGAACTGCAGCTCAAAGCATATTTGGATTTGCCTCATCTATTATATCTAAATAACGGTACTATAGCGCTCCAAATTGCCATAAAAGCCTTAGGTCTTAAAGGTGATATTATAACCACACCATTTAGCTATGTTGCAACTACAAGCAGCATTGTTTGGGAAGGGTGTAAACCGATTTTTGTAGATATTGATAAAGATACGCTCAATATTGATGCGACCAAAATTGAGTCTGCTATCACTCCAGAAACTTCAGCTATTTTAGCAACACATGTATATGGAAATCCTTGTGATATTGATGCTATTCAAAAGATTGCTGATAAGCACAGTTTAAAAGTAATTTACGATGCTGCTCATTGTTTTGGAACACTATATAAAGGTAAATCGGTTTTTGCATATGGAGACATTAGTACAACTAGTTTTCATGCAACTAAGCTTTTTCACACTGTAGAAGGAGGTGCTGTTTTTACAATGAATCCTGACTTACTTAAAAAAATGGCTTATCTGCGCAATTTTGGACATAACGGTCCAGAGAATTTTGCAGAGGTAGGTATTAATGGAAAAAACTCGGAGTTTCATGCTGCAATGGGCTTATGTAATATTAAAAGTGTTGGTGAAATATTAGCGGCGAGATTAACAATTTATAAATACTACGAAAACCAACTTAAAACACTTAATGTAAAGTTTATTTCTTACAATGCAAGTGAATTCAATTTTGCTTATTTCCCGATTATATTCGAAACAGAACAGGCATTATTAAAGGCAATTGAATTATTAAATGCAAGTTGGATTTATCCAAGAAGATATTTTTACCCCACACTAAATTCTCTGAATTATGTAAGGCCGCAATCAACACCTATAGCTGAAAATATAGCTAAATGTGTTTTATGTTTGCCTCTGTATTATAAAATTACCCATGAGGAAGTAGACCTTATTTGTAGGCTTTTATTGAGAGCTCAAAATGCCTAGTCAAAGATTTTGCCGCAATTTTTAAAAAATATCACTACTTTTTAAAAAAATGTCTTAGAACAATTGTGCTGTAATTTTTTTCGAATACAATTCAGGAGGTAAAACATGAAAAAAAACATTTTAGAATATTTTTTTAAAACAGTTGAAATAAATCAACATAATATTGCTGTTATAGATGGTGAAAATACTATTTCATTTCGAGATTTAGACAATAAGTCACAAAATTTGGCAAATAAAATTTTAGCAAAAAAAAATGTATCTAACATGCCTGTTGCGGTTTTCTTGCCTAAATCAATAGAAAGTGTAGTGGCTGATTTAGCAATTACTTATTCAAGTAATATCTACATGAACATTGATGTGAAGAGCCCCAAGGAGCGCATAAAAAACATCTTTGATTTAATAAAACCTGTAATTGTTATTACTAGCACTGCTAATTTAAAATTATTGAATGGTACTATTGAAAATGAGAAGATGTTATTGATTGACGAAGTAGATTTTAATCAAGAATCAAATCATTCAATGTTGTTTTTGCAAATGGATCTTCAAGTAGATACAGATCCATATTGCATTATCAATACATCTGGTTCAACAGGGGTTCCTAAAGGTGTAGTTTTGAATCATCGAAGCTTTATTGATTTTATCGAGGTTTCGGATAAGGTGTTTAAATTTACGAATGATGAAATAATAGGATCATTATCACCATTGGTTTTTGATATATATAGTTTTGAACTTTGTATGTTAATGGCTAAAGGTTCTACTTTAGTGCTAATCCCAGATGGTTTAGCAGCATTTCCAATTAAGATACTAGAGATTTTGTCTCGTGAAGCAGTTAGCTTTATTTTTTGGGTGCCTACTATTATGGTAAACATTGCAAACATGAATTTGTTAGAGGCGATTCAACTCACTGATCTAAAAACTGTTTGGTTTGCTGGAGAAGTTTTTCCTACTAAACAATTCAATTATTGGAAGCGTTTATTAAATCATGCCTTATTTGCTAATTTATATGGTCCAATTGAAATTACATTAGATTGTACATATTTTATTGTAAATAGAGAAATCGCGGATGATGAACCGCTTCCGATAGGTATTCCTTATCGAAACACAGATATTCTTATTTTAAATGATAAGGATGAATTAATAAAAGAAGGCGAAGAAGGGGAATTATGTGTAAGGGGTACTTCGTTAGCTATGGGTTATTATAATAATCCTGAAAAAACTGCTTCTGCATTTGTTCAGAATCCATTGAACAAATCCTATCCAGAGGTTATTTATAGAACAGGGGATGTAGTTGCTAAAAATAGTTTTGGTGAAATTGTCTTTAAAGGTCGTAAAGATAGTTTAGTTAAACATCTTGGATATCGTATCGAACTTGGGGAAATTGAACATGTTATTGTTAATACTCTTAAAATAGCCAAAAATGGCTGTGTAGTTTATCAATCAACTAAAAAAGAAATTACCTTATTTTATGAATCTGAAATTGAAATATCCCCAGCCGAATTTAGAAAACACATTGCCAGTATTTTGCCTAAATATATGATACCTACTGTATATATTAGAATGGATGAGTTGCCAAGAAATAACAATGGTAAAATTGATAGACTTATGTTAAAGAATCAAATTAATTAATGGAAAAAATCACCAAATTAGATTTCTTTATTAATGCATCTAATTTTGTTAAAAGCTTCAAGAAAAAAAGTATAACTAATTATTACTTTAATTCGGCAAAAAGTGAAGATCTTATAAATAAAGAAAAATTATTCGAAATTACAATTGGCGAAGTAGTTTTTTTATTTAAGCAGAATGGGTATTATTTGAATTTATATTATTATGCTTCGGATTTATCAGAATTAGGGAAGGGTCTTGAAAATTTAGTTAGTATTTATTCGGATTTGACTTTAATTGTAGATGTTATAACTACCGAAATTGATTCAGAATTATTAAAAGTATTCTGCCATAATGAATTTAATGTATATACTTCCTTAGTTAGGATGAATCGTATTTCAAATAGTAATTTAAAAATTGAGGAAGTTACAGATCAAAATTTAAAAGTTGCTAATCAAGAGGATTCTTTAGAGGTATTCAACCAATTAAATTCGTTTTTCGATACCAAAGCGGAACAACTACCTACACTTGATGAAGTTGTTTTATGGACAAATAATGAAAATGTTTTGGTATACAAGCTTGAAAACAAAGTTGCGGGTTTTATTATTTATCAATTGATTGGAGTGACTTTATATTTGAGATATTGGTTCGTAAGCCCTCTTTTTAGAGAAAAAAAATTAGGCTCAAAATTATTTAATTACTTCTTGTTAAAAGGTAGGGCTTCAAAAAGGCAATTGTTTTGGGTTATTCAAACAAATGAAAATGCTATTGTTCGTTACGAACACTATGGTTTTAAAGCAGAAAAAATGTATAACTTTGTCCTAATTAATAAAAATATAAAATATGAAGGCTAGAATAATTGAGATACTTACTGGAATTAGATCTGAATTTGACTTCAATGAGGAAGTGAATTTTTTTGAAAATGGAATGTTAGATTCGTTTGATATTATTACATTGGTAACGGAATTAGATGAAGAATATAAGATATCAATTGATGGAACAGATATTACCCCTGATAATTTTTCAACAGTTGATACAATTGTAACTTTACTTTCGAAATATGGTGTGAAATAATGAATTTTCACTATAAAAATAAAAAAATTAGCGGCATCCTTACCATTCTTCCAAGTAATGAGGTAACTTTTGAGGATGAGATGGGAAATTATAATTTTTCAGAAGCTAAATCATTAAAGCTTAAAGCTGCAATGGGTTTTAACAAAAAACGAATTGTAAAACCTGGAGTTACTGGTTCTGATTTATGTTTACATGGATTAAATTACCTTTTGGATCACAAACTGCTTCAAAAAGAAGATATCGATGCACTTATATTGGTGACTCAATCCCCCGATTATATTATGCCCCCAACAAGTAATGTAATACAAGGAATATTAGGGTTGAAACATGATATGTTATGTATGGATATCAACCAAGGGTGTGCTGGATATATTGTTGGTTTGATGCAAGGATTTATGCTACTTGATCAGCCTGAAATTAAGAAAGTAGTATTGTTGAATGCTGATGTAATAAGTCCTAAAGTATCAAAAAGGGACAGAAATAGTAATCCTCTCATTGGTGATGCTGCTTCAATTACAATTTTGGAGTGTTCAAATATAGCTACTTCAATTGCCTGTTCTTTTAAAATGAATGGTCAAGGTGCATTTGCACTTCAAATTCCAGCTGGCGGAGCTAAATTGCCTAGTAGTTCTGATACTGCAGAAATGTTGGAAGATGCAAGTGGTAACTTTAGAAGTAAAGATCATTTGGTGATGAAAGGTGACGAAGTTTTTAATTTTGTTCAAACGGAGGTTCCGCCATTAATTGATGAGGTCTTAAAATTGGCTAACATTTCCAAAGAAGAAATCGATTACTTTATGTTTCATCAACCAAACAGGTTTATGTTACAAAAGTTGGCTGATAAAATCGGAGTTAGTAGAGATAAAATGCCAAGTAATATTGTTGAAAATTTTGGCAATTCAAGTGGTGTTACTATTCCTCTAACAATAACGTTTAATATTGGAAACGAAATTGAAAATAAGCTTTATAAATTATGTCTTTCAGGGTTTGGTGTTGGTTTAACTTGGGCCGCCATGGTTATAGATATTGGTCCTTTAGAATTTTGTAAACAAATAGATTATTAATATGGAAAATTTTTTAAATCAAATGGCGGAGTTATTGGAAGTTGACTCTGTAATTCTTCAAGATGAAATCACTTCTTTTGATGCTTGGGATTCCTTAACTAGCTTGTCAATTATTGCTTTGGTAGATGACGAGTTTTCAGTTACCATTTCCGCACAAGACATTATCAACGCCAAAACAATAGAAGGCCTATATCAGTTAATTCAATCAAAAAAGTAAAATGTCATTTAATCCCATAGCTTTAAATGGAAAAAGGTTTTTAATTTCTGGAGCCGCCTCGGGTCTAGGAAGAGCAACAGCTGTGCTGTTATCTAGACTAGGAGCTGAATTGGTTTTGTTGGATATAAATGATGAAGGGCTGAAATCAACTAAAGAATTGTGTGGTGATACACTTGTTCATTGTATAACAGCAAATCTGCAAAATCCACTAGAAATTAAACCTGTAATTATTAATGCAGTTGAAAAATGCGGTAAATTAAATGGATTCGTGCATCTTGCTGGTCGTCCATATGTTTCACCCCTAAAAAGTATTAATCACAAAACAACAATTGAAATTTTCAATTTAAATACTTATGCTGCCATTGAATTGGCAAAATTATTTACAAGTAGAAATGTATATGCCGGTGTAGCAGGGTCTATTGTATTTATATCATCTGTGTACGGTTCTGTAGGATCTGCAGCTAATGTAGGGTATGCTATGTCAAAAGCAGCACTGCATGGTGTAACAAAATCCTTATCAATTGAACTTGCTTCTAAAAATATTCGTGTTAATTGTTTAGCACCAGGCTTTGTTAAAACCCAAATGCTTGATAAAGTATCAGGTTCTTTTAACCAAGATTATTACAATACGCTAAATAATTTACATCCATTAGGTTTAGGTGAGGCAGATGATGTAGCAAATGCAATTGCATTTCTCCTATCAGATATGTCAAAATGGATTACAGGCACTATACTTTCTGTTGATGGAGGTTTCACCGCACAATAATTTTAACTTTATGAAAACATCATTTATATTAATTGCGGGTTCATCTTCTGGAATCGGTAAGGAAATGGCAATTTATTTATCAAAAGACAATAATATTATATTACACGGAAGAGACCAAGAACGATTAGAGAAAGTGATGTCTCAATGTGATGCAAAATTCAAGCATAAAATTTGGGTTCAAGACTTCAATGAAATTAATGATATAGAAGATTCATTATCCCAGTTTATTATATTTGAAAATATAGAAATCATAGGGTATGTTCATTGTGCTGGTTATATGAAAATGTTACCATTAAAAATGTCGAATGTGCAAAATTTAATGTCAACATTTAACACCAATATTATTTCTGCAAGCCTTATTACCAAGGTGTTAATAAACAAGAAACTCAATTCACAAGCACTTAAATCTGTTGTTTTTCTATCAAGTAATTTGAGCAATATGGGAGCAAAAGGAATGAGTTCGTATGGTGCATCAAAGGGTGCAGTTGACACTTTGATGAAATGTTTGGCTGTAGAGTTAGCTCCAAAGGTAAGGTTAAATTCAATATTACCAGGAGCGATTCCAACTGAAATGACTCAAGCGATTTTTGATAACGAAGAAGTTTATGCTCGAATGAAAGTTAGTTACCCTTTAGGAATAGGAGAGGCATTAGATATTTGTTATATGGCCGAATTTTTACTATCAAATAAATCAAAATGGATAACTGGGCAGCAATTTACTGTTGATGGGGGGCGATCAATAAATATTTCAGGTTAATGCTCGTTTATTCTTTCAAGAATTATCCAGTTAACTCAAATTGTTATGTAATATATCAAGTTGGAAAAGAAGAATGTATGATTATCGATCCAGGGACGAATGAATCTAAGGAGGTTTTGCAATTTTTGAATTCTAAAAGGCTTAAGCCGATTTACGTCATACTTACTCACGAACACTTTGATCATATATGGGGGGTTCAGTCTCTGATTGATAAATTTAAATGTAAAGTAATTTGTTCAAATTTGTGTGGTCTACGCATTTCAATAGCTAAAAGCAATCTGTCTCTTTTTTATGATCAGGTTGGTTTTGCATTAAAAGTTAATTCGGAATCGTCCGAATCTTTTATTGATGGTATTTTTTTTCTTGAATCACAAATTATTTTTAAGAATACTCCAGGACATACAGATTCCAGTATTTGTATAATAATTGAAAATTTATTGTTTACAGGGGATACCCTCATACCCGGAGAAAAAACGGTGACAAAGTTACCTACTGGGAATAAAGAGGATCTAGAATTAACCCATTTATGGTTGAAAGAACTTTTTATAGCAGATGATTATATAATCTATCCAGGTCATGGAACTTGTGAAACATCCGCTAATTTGATGAAGGAGTTAAATCAATTAAGTTTATAAAATGAGAGAAATATTGGTAATTGGTACGGGTGCAGTAGCAGCCGAGCTTTCTTCCTATTTTGAAGATAATAACAGAGCTATATCCCAAGAAAAGGATAAGTTTCACATTAAAGGTTATATAGAATATGCTCATAATATTGAAAACTACTGGAAAAAATATGAACTCAAAGCTCCAGTTCTGGGGGATATTGATTCATTTGATTTTCAGCCAGAAACAGAAGTATTTATAGCAATTGCGAATGGTGACTTTAAAACGCAACTGATTGAAAAGTTGGATAAAAAAGGTGTGTGCTTTCCCAACTTCATACACAATTCTTCCATTGTTGCGTCAACGGCTATATTGGGCAGAGGTAACATTATTTATCCTCAAGTGATTATTGGGCCAAAGGTCAAAATGAAAGATTTTAATCTTGTTACATCTTACAGTTTTATCAGCCACGATTGTATCATTGGCAGTATGAACTTCCTATCTACAGCCGGTTTAGCAGGTAAAGTTGAGGTTGGAGACTATAATTTTTTTGGAATACGGTCAACAGTAATCCCATCTGTGCAAATTGGCTCTAGAAATATAATTCAAGCTGGGATGACTGTAGATAAAGACGTAGCAGATAATACAACTATATTTCATCGATTTAAAGAAAAAGTAATGGTTTTATCAAAATAAAATGAAAGATCAATTGATGCCATTAGTTTCTATTATTTGTACAACATATAACCACGATTTATTTATTGAAGATTGTCTCGAGGGGTTAGTAAATCAGCGCACCGATTTTTCATTTGAAATTATCGTGCATGATGATGCATCCTCAGATAATACCATATCTATATTGAAAAGTTATGAGTCAAAATACCCTTATCTTTTCAAAAATATCTATCAAAAAGAAAACCAGTATTCAAATAATAATATAAATATTTGGACTGACATAATGTTTCCTCGTGCGAAAGGAAAGTATATAGCTATATGTGAAGGAGACGATTACTGGGTTGACTCTTATAAATTACAGAAGCAAGTTGATTTTTTGGAGCAAAATCCTAGTTATTCTCTATGTGTTGGAGGATATTTAGAAAATGATTTAGTGTCAAATGATAAACATGAAGTAGTATATAACGGTAAGGTGAATGATGTAGGGAGGAGTGGTTTTTCTTTTGATTTAGAAGACATGAAACACCGTTGGTTTTTCAGCACATTAACATCTATGTTTGTCAATAATAATTCACTTTTTTCGTTAATAAAAAAACATAAATATGCTAGGGATACGCATTTGTTTTATTATTGTATGAAAATAGGAAAAGGTTATTATTTCAAAGATGTCTTGGGCGTCTACAATGTACACTCTAATGGAGTTTTCTCTGGTTTAGATAACATTAAGCGCATGAAAGAACATTATTTTCTTTATAAAGAACTGTGGGAGGTAAACAAAGATGCCTTTTCTAGGCATATTTATTTCAGGGTAATGTTAAATTACTTTAACGAAACCTTATATAGTAGGACTTTTATAAAAGAATTGCGTTTGATTTTTGATTTATTCATTTCCTCAATTCCTTTAATAAGAAATTTAAATGATTTATTCTACTTGCTTTATAAATTATTGCCGCCATTTACACAAAAGAAGAATTAATTATTAAAAAATAATAATGTTTTCAGTAATAATACCAACTTATAATAGAGCAGAATACCTTCCAAAGGCTTTAGAGTCTCTTGTAAATCAACGATTCAAAGATTTTGAAGTAATTGTATGTGATGATGGATCTAATGACGATACAAAAAAAATCATAGAATCATATAGAAGTAAATTAAAGCTAGAATATTTCTATGAAGATAATTGGGGTGGACCAGCTAGACCAAGAAATAATGGAGTAAAAATAGCTAAAAGAGAATGGGTATGTTTTCTAGATTCTGATGATGAATGGTATCCGGATAAATTAGAAAAAATGGCTAATTCAATAAATAAATATGATATAGATTTAGTGTGTCATTTATTTAGTGATACTTTAAATAATAAGATAGGGTATTATAAAAAAAATATATTTTATAGTTTTTATGAAGACTTATTAATAAATGGAAATAGGATAGTTAATTCTTCAATCTGCGTCCGTAGGGATTTAATTCCTTATATATCTGAAGATAAAAATTTAATTGGTGTTGAAGACTACAATCTATTGCTTGACATTGCAAAAAAAACAGATAAAGTATATTGCTTGAATGTAGTATTAGGGTCCTATTCAATTCATGAAAATAACATCTCAGGTGATTTTTTAAAACAAATCGACAAAATAGAATACATGCTTAATATGCAAGATTATGAAAGTAAATATTTAAAACAGAGAATTAGCTTGTTAAACTATTTAAGAGCATCATTTTATTATCTCGACAACAAGAAATTAGCAAGACAAATATTACTCAAATGTATTATGAATGGATCTTATGTTATAAAAATAAAGTCAATTATTAAATTAATAATTAAGCATTAAAGATTTGAATATTAGTGATAAAAATACAAATATTGCAATTAGTAAAATATTACAAATATTTTTAATAGTAGTTTTTTTCTCTCTTTTATTAAGTACATCGTTTTTAGATTCAGTTGATGTTTTATATACGTTCACAATATTTATCAATCTTTATTTAATATATATTTTTAAGAATAATCAAGGTTTTTTATTATTATACATTTTCTGTTTATTCTATACTCTATCTCTAATTCCATTTTACTTTTTTAATATCGATGTATCTGTTTGGAAAGATTTTAATGAAAAAAAATATTATGATATAGTTTTAAAAATTTACGGTATATTTTTGATTTCTCCATTATTCTTTATAAAAAAAAGCTTTCCTAACTTTATAAACAGTTTAATAATTCCTAAAAATCCAAATATTGTAGGCTTTTTTACGACATGTATCGTTTGTCTTATAATTATAATTTTTGGACAATCGGGAAGTAATATATTTGAAAGTGGAGGCTACGGTTATAGCATAAATGAGTCGGCAAAATCAACTATTTATGAATATTTTATTGTTTTTTTTCTAATAGCGTACTACTATTCTAATCAAAAAAGAAACCACTTAATCGTACTATTCAGCCTATCTTTCACATATATAATTAAAAGTTTACTTTTCGGTGGGCGAATTGAGGTAGTTCAATTATTGTTATTGTGCTATTTCATTTTAGTAATTGACCACAAGTTAATTATTAAGCCAAGCAAAATTATTATTGTGTGCTTAATCTTTTACTACTTTAACCAAATTTTTAGTAGTATAAGATCCAACCCAATTCCACTGTTACAAGGAGACTATATTTCATATTTAAATCCATATGAATCCTACACAAATTCAAGTATCGTATATGTTTCAAATGAAGGGGATGTCTTTCAATCATCTGTAAGGTTAATAGGCTTAATTGAAAACGGATTATTAGATGCCATTACAAGGATTAAGGCTTTTATAGGTTTTTTTCTTTCCATCATAGTTCCTTCATCTTGGTTACCAGAGGAGGCGAGCTTAATCACTTATAAAAAAGATATCTACAACTCTGGTGGTGGTGGATTAATCGCTGTTTATTTTTATGCATTTTTAGGTTGGTTGGGGCCATTTATAATTTCTGCTTATTTATTCTGGATTTACAGATTAACAGCGTTCAATAAAAATATTTATCTTAAATTTTATGTCCTAATGGTTTTCTCTACTTTCCCTAGATGGTTTGCGTATAATCCAATAATTTTATTCAAAATGTGTTTATGGGTAATACCCATTGTATTTATTTCAAATCTGGTATTTAATAAATTAAAAATAGTTGTGAAGAAAACTCAATTTAACTAAATGAATAAAAGAGGATTTTTCTTTGGCGAGCTCCCTCCAAAAACTGTTCATGGTGCAAGTTTATCTAATAAAATAAATATTTATATTCTTAAAAAGAATTATGAGATTGATTTAGTTGAAGAGTTTTCTGATTTAAAGTATCACAATGAGTTTTCTGTTAAAAAAGCAAAACAGTTCTTATTGCCTTTAATCAATAGTTGGAGATATTTTAAAAATAAGAAATACGACTTTTACTACGGGGTAATTTATTTATCATTTTTAGGGTTGCTAAAAAATATTCTTATTGCTATACCATTTAAAATTTTTAATCCTAAAGCTCATATAACATTACACTTTCACAGGAGTGATCTAGAAACTTGTTTGAGCAATATCCTAAATTTATCTTTATTTAAAATACTCGATTTGTTTGTTAGTAAATATATCGTTCTATCAAAAAAGCAAGTATTAGAAGTAAGCAAGCATACAACAAAAAAAGTTTTTTTATTATATAATACCATAGAAGAAAATGAGCTTAAGTCTGAAAATGAAATTCAAATTAAACATAATCCTATCAAAATATTATTTCTCAGTAATTTCATCCAACAAAAAGGGTTTTTCGATCTTATTGAAGCTCAAAAGCAAATTAATAAAATATATCCTAACTTATTTGAATTAAACTGTTACGGTTCATTTTCAAATAAAAATCAAAAAGAACTTGATCTAGAAGAATTGAGTAAAAGTAATATTAATATTTTCGATAGGGTTTATAGTGAACAGAAGAAGATAGTATTAAACGAAACAGACCTTGTTGTTTTACCTTCATATAATGAAGGGCTTCCTCTCATTTTATTAGAAGCGCTATATTTAGGCAAACCCATAATTATTTCAAATGTAGGTTATATAGAAGAAGTACTGGGTAAAAACTATCCTCTTTATTGTAAAGCTGGAAATGTAAATTCTATAGTTGCTTCAATAATCAAATTCAAGGAAAGTACACAAATCGAAGAATTAGGTCATTTTATGCAGAAAATATACAATTTATTTTCTTTTGAGCAACACGAGGAAGATTTGATTAAAATTTTTGAGCAATGAAAATATCAATTATAACAGTGGTTTACAATAATGATAAAACCATTAGAGATGCCATCAATTCAATATTTAGCCAGGATTATCAACAAATTGAATACATTATTATTGATGGGGGATCTAAAGATAATACTGTATCAATTATTAAAGAAAATCAAAATAAAATAACAAAATTTATATCTGAACCAGATAATGGCTTATATGACGCTATGAATAAAGGACTCAGATTAGCAACTGGTGATGTTATTGGTATTCTCAATTCTGATGATTTATATTTTGATAAAAATGTGATTTCAACTGTAATGAATGAATTCCAAATAAATGAAAAAGTAGATTTAGTTTATGGCGATTTGGTTTATGTAAAACAAGATGACACAAATATCGTAATTCGAAATTGGAAATCTAAATCATATTACAAAAGGTTTTTTGAGAATGGTAATGTACCTCCCCATCCCTCATTATTTATTAAAAAAAGGGTTTATGATGTTGTGGGGTTTTTTAGTTTAAATTATAAACTTGCTGCTGACTATGAACTTATGTTAAGAATATTTAAAAAGCATAAATTTAATTCAATCTACATAAATAAAGTCTTTGTTAAAATGAGATTAGGCGGAGCAACAAATCAAAGCTTTTTAAATATTAAAAATCAAAATATTGAGATTTTAAATGCTTGGAAAGATAATAATTTAAAACCGCCATTTTATCTTATGCTATTTAGGGTTTTTAAAAGATTAATACAGTTTATTTAACTACAAATGAATATCATTATAACAGGCTCTACTGGATTTTTAGGAAAAATTATATTCAAAGCTTTAAGCCAATTTAATATAATTTTTGAATTACCTAAAATTGATGGTAACAAGGCTATACGGTTAGATAAAGATGTTCCTATTTTTACTAATTCGGTTGAATTAGTAGTGCATTGTGCTGGTAAAGCGCATGCAATTCCTAAAAATGAGATTGAAAAAAAGAATTTCTTTAATGTAAATGTAATAGGCACTCAAAACTTACTTAAAGGTTTGGAGTTGACTGGTTTTCCTAAGCAGTTTGTTTTTATAAGTAGTGTTGCAGTGTATGGCATTGATAAAGGTGATAATATCAATGAAAATTATCCTTTACTAGCAGAAGACCCTTACGGTTTAAGTAAAATCCAAGCTGAACAATTGATATATGATTGGTGCTTTAAAAATGGTGTATTATGTACTATTCTTAGATTACCACTTTTGGTAGGTATAAATCCGCCAGGTAATTTGGGTAATATGATTAATGCTATTAAAAATGGATATTATTTTAATATTGGTGGTGGGAGAGCAAAAAAAAGTATGGTATTAGCAAAAGATGTTGCTGAAATAATACTTAAAGTTTCAAAAATCGGGGGAATTTATAATTTGACCGATGGTTATCACCCATCATTTAAAGAGCTTTCTAGCCATATCTCAATAGAACTAAGCCGTAAGAAGCCATTGAACATTCCTTTTTGGTTTGCAACGATAATAGCAAAACTTGGAGATTTAGTTGGAGAAAATGCTCCATTTAACACGAGAAAGCTGACTAAAATGAATACAAATTTAACTTTTAACGACAGCAAAGCTAGGATTAAATTTGGCTGGCATCCTATTCCCGTACTTAATAGTACTATAATTCAAAATAAAAATTAATGAAACGTTTGTTTGATATACTGTTTTCTTTTTTTGGTCTTTTATTTTTAAGTCCATTATTTATAATATTAATTGTAATAGGATACTTTGATACTGGATCGCCAATCTTTCGACAAAAGAGAGTTGGTAGGGGAAAGAGACCTTTTTATTTGTTTAAGTTCCGCTCTATGCTTGTTAATTCGCCTTCAGTTGCTACTCATTTGGCAAGTGAGAATTCAATTACAACTTTTGGTAGTTTCTTGCGTAAATCTAAATTAGATGAATTGCCGCAACTGTGGAATGTTTTGATGGGTGATATGAGTTTAGTGGGGCCACGCCCAAATTTATTTAATCAAGAAGAATTAATTAATGAAAGAGATATACTTGGTGTCTATAGTGTACGTCCAGGCATTACAGGATTGTCGCAAATTAATAATATAGATATGTCCATCCCAAAATTTTTAGCCGAAACAGATTCGAAAATGATAAAAGAAATAAATATACGTAGATATTTTTACTTTATTATTGTTACAGTTTTTGGAAAAGGTTCAGGGGATAGAGTCAAAAATTCTTAATGATTATAAGTAATTAATTTTTTTAATTAATAAAAATGGAACATTCTCTTTATTGTAAAAGTTTAAATTAGTATTAGCAGGTGCGTGATCTCCAATAATAAGAATTTTATCAAATGAATTTATAGACGTATCTAACTTAGTTAAAGTATGTTCTATAATTTCTTTAATACGATAAAGTTGGTTTAAATCTTTAGGCGAATCTTTGAAAAAGTAAGAATATTTATCTTTGAATTTCTTATATTTTTTTAATTCTAATTTAGAAATATCTAATTCAAATGGCTTATGAGTATTAATAGTCAGACCATAAGCAAAAATATTTTGATGTATTTTGCTTTGTGTAAATAGGCTATCAATCATTATTTCATCATTAACCGAATGGTAGTTGTTTTCATGGTTAATATTGTTGATATTTTTTAACTCTTCGAAGTAAAATCTACTTTTAAATCCCAGCTTCCTTCTGAATCCTTCAGAATTACTCCAATTTGATCCATAGACTTTTGATCCAGAAAACGCCGCAACTGTATAGTAATTATGTTTGTTTTTATATTTAACTATATTAAATTGAGGTATAACACCTTTGTCTAAAAACGCCCTATAGGATTCCTCATTATTCATGTTCAATAACTCTCGTCCTTCCGCAGCAGAAGTATTTCCATTAAAGCAAGTTTCTCCATATTTATAATTTATAGCCTTATTTCTACTTAAACTGCTTAGTATAGTGCGTATAAATTCTTTTTGCATTTGATTATCTTTTAAAACGCCCCAACTTTCGACAATCAAAAGCAGCTCCTTTTTCGAATGGCTATTGTACATAAACCTAATAGTAGGAGATAAGTTTTTGTTTTCTATACATTGATAGTTTTGAATTTTATATTCACCAATCTTAAATTCCTGGTAGTCTTTTTTAAAGAGTAGAAATTTGTTTTGATTAATAACAGTAACAATAAATTTATTTTTTTTAATAGTAAATTTAATTGGATTGTATATAATTTTAAAAGAAAGTGCTATAAGTAAAAGTATTAAAATATAAGATTTCTTATGGATTATATTATTTAAATGTAATAATTGTAATTTACTAATTAAAAATAATAAGTACATTCCAAAAGCGAGTATGGATAAATAATATATAAATTTTAATGGATCATAGAATAAATAGTTTATTCTAGTATAAAAACTAAATAAATTAAAATAATAAAGATG
>CANHPI010000010.1 GCA_947462425.1 Bacteroidota bacterium | reverse complement strand
TGTAAAAAGAAGAAGTTAGTTTCCATCGTTTCTTCTGTTACTTTATCAATAGCTTTTAATTTACCATCGTGAGAGGTATAGCAATTATATCCAAATTGTTTAAAGAAATCAATGATGTCATTTGGATGATAGCCAAATTTAGCGGCCCATTTACGCAACATTTCAGTGAAAATGATAGGCGTATGTTTTGAAAACGTTTCTGCACCACCTTTGTATACCATAAATTCAGCACCTTCAACATCACATTTAATAAAATCTAATTTCGTAATATTTTTTTCTTTAACAAAATGATCAATCGTATTTGTCTGACATTGTAATTTTACCATGCTATCATTTTCTGTAATGTTTACAGAAGAGGAAGCGCCAGTAACAGTTGGAGAATAAAAGAAAGTTAATGTTTGAATTTTATCAGACAAAGCAACATTATTTAGAATAATATTCTTTGATTGATTTAAATCCGTATTTCTTTGCACTTGAGCAAAGGTTTCAGGAATAGGTTCAAAAGCATAGATAGTGCTATTAGGTAGTTTCTTTGATAAGTGATTGGAATACCATCCAATGTTAGCACCAATATCAAAAATAGTATCGTTATCACTTACTAGTTTGTATAACATTTCAGAATCTTCTTGCTCATACATATTGAAGTTAAATGCTTCTAATGGTGTAATACGCTTGTCTAATTCATCAACAAAAAACTTTGCGCCACCCGGGTGAAAAGGAGTTTTACGAGAGGTGAAAATTACCTTACCATCTTCAATTTCAATTTTAGCTATTTCAGTATTTTCTAAGTTCTCTGATAAATCAAAAAGAACTTTATGTAATTCATGCATCTTATCTACAAATTCAACTTTGTTTAATGCTTTTAATTCAAATTTTTGTTTAATGTCTTTAATTTGCATAAAATAATTATTTTGTTTTTTGTTTTGAATATTCTTCAGCTACTGCAATGGCAGCGCAATTAATAATGTCTAAATTTCCTGCATACTTTGGCAAATAATCTCCTAAGCCCAATGCTTTTACCATAACTACAATTCTGCCATTTTCATAAATTGGATTAACTAAAATATGATAGCCTGGCACATAAGCTTTTATTTGAGCAACCATTACATCCAGTTCTTTTTTCAACGCATCCATGTTGGCTTCCTTTACTTTTGCAAAAATGGTGGTTTGCATATCGATACAAGGTTGAGCAGGATTTAAATTTAAAATGGCTTTTGTTTTTTCTACTCCCGAAAAGGTTCTAACTCCTAGTTCAGTTGTATCGACATATTCATCTAAATTTAAACGGGTTGCTGGACCTGCACTACGAGATGCAATACTTGAAACAACTTCAATATATTCAATATTTTTTTGTGTTTTACCTAAAACATAAGCAATAGGTATAGATGCTTGTCCACCACATGTAACCATATTTACATTTTGGTGTTTGATAGCTTCTTGTAAATTTACTGCAGGAATGCATAGGATGCCTATTTTAGCTGGAGTTAAGTCAACAACAAACTTCTCTAATTTCTCTAATACTTTCCAATGAGCTACAGCATCTTTAGCTGATGTGCAATCAAATACAATATCGCAATCATTTGGTTCTTCAATAATTGCATTGATACTTTTATCAGAAACTCTAACACCCATATCAATAGCTTTAGTCATACCAGCTGAAGATAAATTTCTACCAATAAACATCGAACATTTCAAAAATTCTGAACGTTCGATTTTTACTAGTAAATCGGTCCCAATATTTCCGCTACCTAAAATGGCAACTTTTAATTTTTTCATATGTAGATATTATTGTTTTTTAGTTGTCATATGGTTTAGCCAGTTTATCTTCATTTGTGTTTGTGTTTTAGCAAACATGGCTATTTCATATGCAATTAAGCTTTTAAATTTTTTGATTTCGGATGTAATCCATGAACCATATTTTCTTCTAACTCTTCGCGTTTTAATAATGGTGATAAATCTTCTAAAGGTGGAGAGACTAAACTTCCATCTTCTTGAATAGCTAACGATAATTTTGGCACAAATAGTTGTTGAGGGTGCATAAACACTTCGCATATCACAGCGCCTTTATGCGCTTGTACTTTTGGAACTACTGTTTCAAAATCTTCCCAGGTTCTAATTTGATATGATGGTATGTTGAAAGCTTTTGCTAATGCACTAAAATCAGGACAAGTAACACCAGTCTTTTTATCTACACCTGCTTTTCTGCCTTTAAATAAAGCATTTTGAGTATGCTTAATCATTAAATAGCCATCATTATTAAAAATAAATAATTTTATTGGTAATTCGTAATGAACCATAGTTTGCAGTTCTTGCAAATTCATCATCATCCCTCCATCACAGTTTAAGCACATCACTTCGCCCTTATTAATAGCTACAGAGGCGCCAATGGCAGCTGGTAAACCATAACCCATTTCTCCTAAACCAGTAGAAGTCATTAAGCGTTGATTTTTTTTAATTTTTAAAACTTGGTGCCCACTTAATAAGGCAGTACCCATGTCAGTAGTAATAACTTGGTCATCTTTTAAATGATCATTTAATCGATCCATAAATTGGTATGAATTAATAAATCCATCTTCATCAGGATGATCAACAGGTGAGAACCAAGGATATTTTTCGCGATAGACATTACATTTATTAATCCATTCTGAAAAGTCGGCTTTGATTGAACTTGATTTAGCTAATAATTTTTCAATAAAGTTTTTCGCATCAGCACAGATAGCTTGGTTATAACGATCCTTGTATTTATCAATTTCGAATTTATCAATATCTACAACTGCTATTTCTGCTTCACGAGCTAACTCTGAAATATCATAACCTATTTGAGAAATTGCCATGCGTGTTCCAATGCACAATAAAAAATCACAATTCTGTAGTACAAAATTCGCACAACGTTGTCCGTAAGTTCCTGCACGTCCGTATACTAATGGATGATAAGAATCAATCATGTCAATTCCTGCCCAAGTTACTAGTGATGGAGAGTTTGTTTTTTCTAATAAGCTTTCGATTAAATGTTGTGCACCTCCTAGTTTAATTCCGTGACCGAGCCAAATTACTGGACGTTTTGCTTTGTTTAATGCCACAATTACATTGTCAACACTTTTATCTAATTCAGTATTGCTTTGTGTTTGATTTTTTGGAAGCTCGGAGGAATTGAATTTATTAAGTTTAGAAATATCTACTAATGACGATTGAATATTCATAGGAATATCTAACCAAATTGGTCCTGGTCTATCTACCATTGCAATTTGTAATGATTTTTCTAATTCATAGTTAACATTTTCTGGTAGTAAAACTCTACCGTTGTATTTTGTAACTTTATCAACCATTAACGAACTATCATAACCTTGAACGCCCCACATTCTTAAATCTTTGTGAATCTCAATGTATTTTGAATGTTCGTTACCGGAAATAATTAATCCAGGAATAGAATCTGCCCAAGCGCTTACAACACCTGTTACTCCGTTGGTTGAACCAGCGCCAGTAGTCAATAAGGCTGCTGAAATTTTTCCAGTGGTGCGGTAATATGTTTGGATAGCCATACAAGCTGCCTGTTCATGATGTACACAAATAATTTCGGTATAACCTTTATGATAAATTGAGTCAAATAAATGGGCATTGCCTGCGCCAATAATTCCAAATACATGTTTTATTCCTTTCTCTTCAAGGAAATCAGCTACTAAATCGCTTACTTTTTTTTGATTGCTAGTGCTCATAATATATTATAAAAAACTGGAAATTGTTCGCTTAAACCCTTCTTCAACAGTTACAGTTGGGCTCCAGTTTAATTTTTTTAGTTTATCAATATTAGGTGAATTTCTTGTAATGGTACTTTTTAAATAATCCGCATTAGTGGTTGTGTTTAAGATCACTTGCAAATTAAATTCTGGATAAGCATTAACCAAAATTTTCGCAAGTTCTAAAATGCTATATTCTTCCTGTGGATTACCCATATTATAGGCTTCACCATTTTCTCCATTCAAAAGAATGGTTAAAAAGCCAATAGTTGCATCTGTTAAATAACAAAAAGCTCTTCTAGCACTTCCATCACTATTTAAAACAATGTTTTGCTTATTCACAATATTAGAAACAAAGTCCGCAAATACACGTCCATCATCTAATAACATGCCTGGCCCGTATGTGTGAAATGGTCTAACTATTTTTGCGTTAATACCATATTGTGTGAAATAACTAACGCAAATATTTTCACCCATACGTTTGCTTTCACTATAGCACGATCGGACTAAAGCAGGATTAATATAGCCAAAAGTATCTTCTTTTATGGGAACATCTTCAGCTTTTACTTCACCATAAACTTCGCCTGAGCTAAAGTATAAAAAAGATTCAACTTTATGTTGTTGCGCAAGTTTTATCAAATTGATGGTGCCAAGTACATTTGCATTTAAAGTGCCAACAGGATCTACCTTGTAATATTTAGGACTTGCCTGACTAGCTGCGTGAATAATAAAATCTATTTTAGGTTCATAATTAAAATCATTGCAAACATCGTGTTCAATAATTTCGAGATTCGAATTTGTATGGTATTGCTTAAAACGCTGGTTGGCCTTTTCTTTATTCCTAACCATCGCAACTACTTTAGTGTTAAACGATGGGTCTAATGCTAAAAAAGTTTCAACGATATAAGCTGGTAAAAAACCATTAGCTCCTGTAATGAGAACAGTTTTATTCTTAAATCGATCCCAATAATCAAAACGATTTATGATAGATGAAATATCTTCTTTAATAATAGAATTCAAAACAAAATACCTTTAAAAATAAAGGTTTAAAGTACTAAAAATAATTATACCAAATTACCGAATATCTATTTAAAATAAATCTTAATTTCTATTAAAAAATGTTATTTTTGATATTTGATATGAAAAAACACATTTCAGTTATTACACCGTGTTATAACGAAGAAGGAAACGTTAGATTGCTAATTGAAACGATAGGTAAAATATTCGAAAAATTACCTCAATATACGTATGAGCATGTTTTGATTGATAATTGTTCTACTGATAAAACTCCTGAAATTTTAAAGGAAATTACTGCTACTAACATGAATGTAAAAGTCATTTTTAATGAGCGTAATTTTGGATGGATTCGTTCTCCTTTTCATGGATTAATCCAGTGTCATGGTGACGCTGTTATTTATATGGTTTCCGATTTCCAAGAACCACCAGAAATGATTCCTCAGTTTTTAGAGAAATGGGAAGAGGGATTTAAAATAGTTATTGGTATTAAAAAACAGAGTAAGGAAAATCCTATTATGTTCGCTGTTAGGAAATTTTTTTATAACATATTGTCTAGCGCATCAGACGGAGAAGCCACAATTAAAAATTTTACGGGATTTGGATTATACGACCAAAAATTTATTTCTATCATTAGAGATTTGGATGATCAATATCCATATTTAAGAGGGCTTGTATCTGAATTAGGCTTTAGACGATATGAAATTCCTTATGCTCAACCAGAACGTTTTTCAGGAAAATCAAATTCAAGCTTTTTTAAACTATACGATGTGGCAATGCTTGGATTTACAAGCCATTCAAAATTGCCATTACGATTATCTGCATTTGTAGGATTTTTCTCAGCAATAGTAAGTTTTTTAGTAGCTGTGGGTTATTTTATTTATAAATTGATTTATTGGTATGAATTTCAAATAGGTACTGCTCCAATGGTAATTGGTATATTTTTCTTTTCTTCCATTCAACTATTTTTTATTGGAATTATTGGAGAGTATATTGGTGCCATTCATACACAAATACGCAAACGTCCTTTGGTTATTGAAAAGGAACGAATTAATTTTTAAATATCTACATATGAAAGTTGTAATTCTTGCTGGAGGTCTTGGAACTCGTTTATCAGAAGAGACTGATCTTAGACCAAAACCAATGGTTGAAATTGGGGGTAAGCCAATTTTATGGCATATCATGAAAATTTATAGTCATTATGGCTTTAATGAATTTGTAGTTTGCTGCGGCTATAAAGGTTATGTTATTAAAGAATATTTTGCGAATTATTTTTTACATCAAACAGATGTAACATTTGACTTGGCTAATAATAAAATGGAAGTTCACAATTCTGGTTCTGAGAACTGGAAAGTAACTTTAGTGGATACGGGTATTAACACTAATACAGCAGGAAGAATAAAACGTATTCAAAAATATTTAGGAGAACAGCCATTTATGCTAACTTATGGTGATGGTGTTGCAGATATAAATATAAATCAATTACTAGAATTTCATAAAAAATCTGGTAAAATTGCAACCTTATCTTCTATTCAATTACCCGGTAGATTTGGTAATGTTGATACTGATGAAAACGGAACTGTAAAAACTTTTCAAGAAAAACCCATAGGAGATGGTGTGCGTATTAATGGAGGTTTTTTTGTTTTGGAACCTGAAATTTTCAACTATTTAGATGGTGAAATGGATAATATTCAGTGGGAGAAAAAACCACTTATTGATATTGCTAATGATGGAAAGTTGTCTGCATACCAACACAATGGTTTTTGGAAATGTATGGATGCTTTGAGAGATAAAATTGAATTGGAAGCATTATGGCAAAGTGGTTCAGCTGACTGGAAAATTTGGAAATAAAGGCATTATGAAAAAAGTAGATTTATTTTCCGAAATATATAAAGGTAAAAAAGTATTGGTAACTGGTGATACTGGTTTTAAAGGCTCTTGGATGTGTATTTGGTTAAAAGAATTGGGGGCAGATGTGTATGGTTATGCTTTACCACCTTTAACAGCTAAGGATAATTTTATTACCACAGAACTTTCAAAAAAAATAAAACACATAGATGGTGACATAAGAAATTTGGAGCAGTTACAAAATTATTTTATTCAAGTTAAACCAGATATTGCATTTCATTTAGCCGCTCAACCTTTAGTTATCGAATCATATAATAATCCACATTATAATTTTGAAACGAATTTAATGGGAACGGTAAATTTTTTTGAAGCGGTTAGAAATTGTCCTTCAGTAAAAGTTGCTATTAATATTACTACTGATAAATGTTATCAAAACAATGAATGGATGTGGGGTTATCGCGAAAATGATGCGATGGGAGGAGATGATCCGTATAGCGCTTCAAAAGGTTGCTCTGAATTAATTACAAATTCATATATCAAATCTTTTTTTACTAAAGAAAATACTGCTCATGTTGCATCGGGTAGAGCAGGAAATGTTATTGGTGGGGGTGATTGGGCTGATAATCGTATTATACCAGATATGATCAGAGCTTATAATGCTAATCAAACATCTGAAATTCGGAATCCTAATTCTGTTCGTCCATGGCAATTTGTGTTAGAACCAGTGTTTGGTTATTTGAAATTAGCAGAAAAATTATGGACTAATGGAAAAATATTTTCTGGTGGATGGAACTTTGGTCCGTCTGCCTTTGAAAATTATAGTGTAGGAGATGTGGTGACTGAAGTGAAAAAAATAATTCCAAATATTAAAATAGATTCTCCAAAAGCAACAGAAAAATTGCATGAAGCAGGTTTATTGAAATTAGATATCACAAAAGCGGTTAATCTTTTAGAATGGAAACCAAAATTAAATTTCGAAGAAACTATTGAATTTACAATTCAAGGATATCAAGAAGAGTTGAATTTTAAAAACAATATCTACGATTGCCGTGTTAATCAAATAGAATCTTATTGTCTTAAAAAATAATTAAACCATAAAAGACATAAAAGTTCATAAAAAAATGCGATTAACTAAAGCACAAATAAAAGACCTTACTTACCAAATCAATGGCGCTGCTATTGAAGTCCATAAGTCGCTTGGCCCAGGTTTATTAGAAAGTGTTTATCATAAATGCCTTGCTCACGAATTGAATATCCGTGAGATTTCTTTTACATCTGAATTATTAGTCCCTGTTAATTATAAAGGGTTACAATTAGAAACAGAATTGCGTTGTGATTTATTTATTGAAAATACTATAGTAGTAGAATTAAAAGCTGTTGAAAAGATATTACCAATTCATGAAGCACAGTTGCTTACCTATATGAATTTATTAGAGGCTCCTTTTGGAATATTATTTAATTTTAATATAACAAATATTTACCATGATGGACAAAAAACATATGTTAATGAACTTTACCGAACTTTAAATGAATAACTAGCCCTTACTTATATTTTCTTTTATGACTTTTATGGTTAAAAAAATAAACAAATCCTTGAATAAAACCTTATATGTCCTTTTATGAATTTTATGGTTCAAAAAACAAAATAAACTATGTCAAAATTACTAGATATCAAACATCAAATACATGCTTTAATAAAAGAGTATCATGATGAAGCTTTTAAAGTTAAACCTTTTATCAAGGGAGAATCAGCAGTACCAGTTAGTGGTAAAGTATTCGATCATAAAGAATTAACCTACATTACAGACTCAGCTTTAGACGCATGGTTTACAACTGGAAAATTTAATGCTGAATTCGAAAAAAAATTAGCAAAGTATATTAATGTAAAGTCGGTATTAACGGTTAATTCTGGTTCGTCAGCTAATTTAGTAGCATTCGCAGCTTTAACAGCTAAAGAGTTAGGTGACGAAAGAATTAAGCCGGGAGATGAAGTCATTACTGTTGCCGCTTCCTTTCCAACAACGGTAAATCCAATAATTCAATATGGTGCTATTCCTGTATTTTTGGATGTTACAATTCCTCATTATGAAATAGATGTCACGCAGTTAGAAGCTGCTTTAAGCCCAAAAACAAAGGCTATTGTAATTGCTCATACGATGGGTAACGTTTTTAATTTAGATATTATTACAGCATTTTGCGATAAACATAATTTATGGTTAATGGAAGATTGCTGTGACGCCTTAGGAGCAACATATAACGGGCAACATGTTGGTACATTTGGAGATATTGCAACACTAAGTTTTTATCCTGCTCATCACATTACAATGGGCGAAGGTGGCGCTATTTACACTTCTAATTCCAAATTAAAAAAAATAGCTGAATCGTTTAGAGATTGGGGACGAGATTGTTGGTGCGAACCAGGGAAAGATAATACATGTGGTTTGCGCTTTTGTCAACAATTAGGAGACTTACCAATGGGTTATGATCATAAATATATATACTCTCGTCAAGGATTCAATTTAAAAATTACTGACATGCAAGCTGCTTTAGGTTTAGCTCAGTTAGAAAAATTAGATGAATTTATAAAAATAAGACGACATAATTATGATGTTTTGAAGCAAGGTTTATTAAAACATTGTAATAAGTTAATTTTACCAGAAGTTACACCTAATTCTAATCCGTCATGGTTTGGATTTTTAATAACTGTTAAAAAAGATGCAGGAATAACACGCAATGATTTAGTTCAAAAATTAGATGCTAAAAAAGTAGCAACTCGTTTATTGTTTGCAGGTGATTTGCGAAAACAGCCCTATTTTAAAGATGTTGATTATCGTGTTGTTGGAGATTTGCCAAATACAGATACTATTGTAAATGATACATTTTGGATTGGTGTTACTCCGATGATTAATGATGAAATGTTAGCCTACATGATTTCATGTTTCGATGAAATCTTAGCATAAATTTATATTTAAAATAATGGATAATATAAAGTACTTTGTTAATTTTTCTAATAAGATATTAATCAATATTATTAAAGTAAATTCGAGAAATATTTAAAATAAAACTAAGTTAGATTTATAACAAAAAATTACAACCAAACTTATTCTTTAATAAATTTACTATTTAATTTTCCTTCTGAAGTGGTTATTGATACAAAATAAACACCTGATGACATCGTATTATTTAGGATAATCAAAAATTCATTAGCTTGTTTTTCTACTAATGTGAAATCAATAATATGACCTAATACATCTGTTAATATAATGGTTTGAGGTTGTTGATTTAAGGTAAACCCAATTTGTTGTTTTGTAGGATTTGGAAATAGTCTAAAATTTGAATTCAAGCCTATTTCTGTTACATTAACATTTGTTCCATTTAATAAATTATGCGCTCTGCACATATTGGGGATACCCCAACCATAATTATTATCAGGCGATAATGCTTGAGAAGCTGAGGCTTTTAAAGCTTGCAATATTTGCATATTTGTTTTTGTAGGATTAGCCTGCCATAAACACGCAACAGCTCCAGCTAAAATAGGTGTTGCATAAGAAGTTCCATTGCCAGAACTAAAATTAAAGCCAGGATTACAAACATAAGATCCCTGCCCCATTGAACTTAAATCAGGTTTAATTCTTCCATCTGCCGTTGGACCAATAGAACTAAAACTAGAATGCGTACCACTTGCATCTACTGAGCCAACTGTACAAATACTATCTGCATCAGCCGGAATTCCAATATAAGTCCAAGCACTAGCGCCTTCATTTCCAGCGGCATTTAATACAAAAATACCTTTACGAGCTGCCATTGTTGAGGCGATAGAAGCAACAGATGTTTTACCATTTAAATCGGCATAAATATGATTTTGGGATGAGATATCAAAAGTTGTATACCCTAGAGATGTTGTTGCAATATCAGCACCAACACTATCAGCAAACTCTGCAGCAACTACCCAATTATTTTCTTCAATAATTTTTTCGCTAAACACATCTTCAGAGCGCAATAACCAATAACTTGCTTTTGGTGCGGTCCCAATTAACTGTCCCGGAGTATTACCTGCCATTAATGATAAGCAATTAGCTCCATGCAAATAATCTTCGTAAACAGATGTATTTCCTTGAACATAATCTCTAGTTCCTAATAATCTTCCTTCATTTCTTAAGGAATCAAATACTTGATTAATATTTACCTGACTAAAACCCGCATCAATAACGGCAATAATCATATTTTGACCTCTAAATCCATTTTCATGCATACAATCAGCTCCAATTTGGTTAGCCTGAGTAAATGATGGACCATAATTATAAGACGACACGTTTGATGATTTTTTAAGTACTTGTTCAGTAATATCAAATGATACCTCTTCATCAGCCTTGGTTTTAATAAAGCGTGCTACCGGCGAAGTATTTAATACACAGGTTAAACTATTAATTGCTGTTAACTGAGATGGATTTGAAATAATAACTATTGCTGCATTCATCCATTTTGAACGTTGAAACACCTGAGCTCCAGTTGCATTTACTTGATTAATGTAAGTTTGATTTACAGGAATATCAGTAATGTCAATGGCAATTCCTTGATTTGTTCTTCTTAATATAGATTTTGAAGTGAGGTAAGTACTCGGATTTCCAATTGTATATGGAGAACCATTTTTATCTTTAAATTTTACCCAATATTTTGTGAAAGTTTGAGATTGTATTGAATTTGCTAATGAAAACAAAAAGCAAATAATAAATAATGATTTTATTTTATTCAATTCCATGAGTAATATAAGTTAGTTTGTATATAACACCTTTTTCTATTCTTTGTTCAACAGGTATCAGTAAACCGGTAATTGGGTCAAATTTTGGTGCAGCATATAAATCTTTAATTTCTCTATAAACCAAACCTACATCTTTAGCATATTTTTCAATATAATACTCACGATGTATCACATTATTTTTATCATTTTTTTGTACAACTAATAAAACATTATCAAAGTTAGTTCCATTAATTGTTTCTGATTTATTAATATAATCGTAAGTATAATTCCATTCGCCTAAAGTATTAAGTGCGTTTCCGTTCCAAATTGCATCTTCCTTTATAGGAAATGAAAGTTTAGTAAATCTAACATCTTCTTCAACTACTTCTAATGTTGTATTTGTTTTTGTGTAATTCCAAACATCCTTTATTGTCCAAGCTATATTGTCATAACTAATTAATGGATTGTACATTTTAATATACCGAACTAATTTAATAGCTTGTCTTCCTTGATTATCAATATAAATTTCTTCTAGCTTTTCTTTTATACGATATTTTGTATAGGTTGTATCATTTGCAAAATCATCATAAATAGTTGAATCTACATCATAAACAACGAATTTCCCTATTTTTACAGGAGCATAGTCTAATCCAACATCTGGTGGAGATTCTATCTTTTTTTTACAGGAAACTCCTATAAAAATAAAAATACAACAAAATAATATGTACTTAATAAATTTGATAATTAAAATTACTAATAAATTATCGGTAAAACAATGCTAAATAATTATAAATTCGTACAAAATTTAATTCCTATGGCAGATTTTTCTAAACATAAATTTGGTACAAAAGCAATACATGCTGGTGCCGATCCAGATCCATCAACAGGTGCTATTATGACACCAATTTTCCAAACCTCTACTTACGTTCAGGAATCACCAGGAACCAATAAAGGTTATGGATATGCGCGTGGTAAAAATCCAACTCGCGAAGCATTACAAAAAAACATTGCAGCTTTAGAAAACGGTAAACATTGCGTTTGCTTTAGCAGTGGCATGGGAGCAACAGACGCTGTTATGCGTATGTTACGCCCAGGCGATGAAGTTATTACTGGTGATGATTTATATGGTGGTTCATACCGTATGTTCACTAAAATTTATGAGAATTATGGTATCAAATTTCATTTTATTAATTTAACAAATGCGGATAATATTAAGCAATATATTAATGCTAATACAAAATTAATTTGGGCAGAAACACCAACTAACCCAACCATGCAAATTATAGATATTGAAGCTTGTGCAAAAATTGCAAAAGACAATAACCTATTATTAGCGGTAGATAATACCTTTGCCTCTCCTTATTTGCAAAACCCTTTAGCTTTAGGTGCTGATATTGTTATGCATTCGGTTACTAAATACCTTGGCGGACATAGTGATGTAGTTATGGGCGCATTAATTACTAATAGCGATAAATTACACGAACAAATTTATTTTATATTAAATAGTTGTGGCGCAAATCCTGGTCCTATGGATTGCTTTTTGGTTATGCGTGGTATTAAAACTCTACATTTACGCATGGAACGTCATTGCTTTAATGGTCGTATAATTGCCGAATATTTAAAAACTCATCCACGGATTGAAAAAATTTATTGGCCTGGCTTTACCGATCATCCTAATCATGAAATTGCAAAAAAACAAATGCGAGATTTTGGCGGAATGATTTCTGTTGTATTAAAAGGTGCTTCTTTAGAAGATACGTTTAAAATAGCGTCTTCTTTTAAAGTATTCTCGCTAGCAGAATCTTTAGGAGGTGTTGAATCTTTAATAAACCATCCTGTAACAATGACCCACGCTTCTATTCCAAAAGCAGAGCGCGATAAGGCAGGGGTAGTTGATAATTTATTACGTCTAAGTGTTGGTGTTGAAGATGTTGAAGATTTAATTGAAGATTTAAAACAAGCTTTAGCTTAATTTTTTTTAAGTATGAAAAAAGTCCAATAGCATTTTTGTTATTGGACTTTTAAATTTAAACAAAATATTATAAGATTCCTTTTTAGGACGCTAAATAAGAGCTTCCACCATTATTCTGACCGCATTCTTTTTTAATATTTTTCTGTATAAGGCAACCTTTATTACTGGAAAATGATGAATATAAATCTAATATTTCTTACAAAATCAACATGGCATCTCCGTATGAATAGAAACGGTATTTTTCTTTAATTGCTTCTTTATAAGCTTTCATAACTAAATCGTAACCGCCAAAAGCTGCAACCTGCATTAATAATGTAGATTCTGGCATATGAAAGTTTGTAATCATACAATTAGCAACTGAAAAATCATATGGCGGAAAAATAAATTTATTTGTCCAACCACTGTATGGATTTACATGACCTGTTGTTGAAACAGAAGACTCTAAGGCACGCATGACGGTTGTTCCTACAGCACATACTTTTTTCTTTTTATCTTTTCCTTCGTTTATTATTTTACAAGCTTCAGTTGTAATAATAGCTTCTTCGCTATCCATTTTATGTTTAGTTAAGTCTTCAACCTCAACCATTCTAAATGTACCCAAGCCAATATGTAGGGTAACATTAGCATAATTTATACCTTTAATTTCTAAACGTTTTAATAATTCACGGCTAAAATGTAGACCTGCGGTGGGAGCCGCAACAGCGCCTTCATTTTTTGCAAATACTGTTTGGTAACGCTCAATATCACTTTCTTCAACTTCACGTTTAATATATTTTGGTAAAGGAGTTTCTCCTAAATCATATAATGCTTTTCTAAAATCTTCGTAAGGACCATCAAATAAAAAACGTAAAGTTCTGCCTCTAGATGTTGTATTATCTATTACTTCGGCAACAACGTTATCATTTTCGCCAAAATATAGTTTATTTCCAATACGGATTTTACGAGCAGGATCAACTAATACATCCCATAAACGACTTTCTGCATTTAATTCACGTAATAAAAAAACTTCAATTTTAGCTCCAGTTTTTTCCTTATTACCATACATACGTGCCGGAAAAACTTTTGTATCATTTAAAACCATAACGTCACCGTCATCAAAATAATTGATAATATCTTTAAATTTTTTGTGAGAAATTTTACCGGTTGCACGGTCAACAACCATTAATTTACTTTCGTCTCGATTTTTTGCTGGGTATTCTGCTAATAATTCTTTAGGCAGATTAAATTTAAACATGGATAGTTTCATATCTGTTATAGTTTTAATATAAGACAGAATGAAATAGGCTCGTAAGCCATTTCATAATCTTACGGGATTAATAATAGGTGGCAAATTTACTAAATTTGGTGGCTTTACGAAAATTAATATTTGAATCAATTAACGATTAATAACAAATAATAGTTAATTATTAATTACTATAATTAATATTATGTTAAATAGAGTTATAAAATAGTAAATAAATCAACTGAAATTTAAAAAAACAAATTAAATACTTTGCTTAACAAAATAATCAAAAAAAATGTAATAAAGAATATTGAATGAGATTATTTATTCATTTTTAAAAACTCTTCAACTAATTGTTCATCTGTTTTACCAAGATTTTTTAAACAATTTTTTGAATCAATTCCAAAAGGAGTATTGGGGTACTCTTTTATGATTTTTTCATATATAGATTTAGCTTCTTGTTCATTATTTAGCATATAAGCATCATCGTATAACTGAGCTAATAAAAATAAAGCCGCTCCTCTATTTTTAAATTGAGGAAACTCTTCTGTACATTTTTCGAAAAATGATTTCGCTAGTTTATAATTTTTTATTGATTGTGCAACTTGACCAGCTTTTACTAAAAATACTGGAGACAAAGAATCCTTTTTACAATTTGATGAAAAATTACTAAATGCCGTCATAGCTTTTTCAGCAATATCGTTATTAACAACAGTCGCTTTTAGTAAAATATTATCTAATCGTTTTGCTTCGTTTAAAAGATTTGTACAATCATCTAAAACTACAATAGATGAATCAGCATTCACTATTTCTTGTTTCGTTCCAGAGGCGTTACTTCCGCATGACACAAATAGTAAACCTCCAAATAAAAAACATCCAATTTTTTTAATCATGATTATTTTTTTGGTTGATAAACACGTGTTTTGTAATCCGCTCTAAATTTCCCTTTTGAAATGTCAGTTAATTTACCACTAATTAATTTTCTTTTAAACGGATTTATTTTATCTGTAAATAAAATCCCTTCAATATGATCATATTCATGTTGTATAACTCTAGCAATAACACCATCATAAGTTTCAGTATGTTTTTTAAAATTTTCATCGAAATACTCAATGGTTAATTTTGGTTTACGTAAAACATCCTCTCTGATTTTTGGTATACTTAAACATCCTTCATTAAACTTCCATTCTTCTCCTATTTCCTCTAATATGCGTGCATTAATAAAAGTCTTCTTAAAACCATTCATTTGCTTCATTTCCTCAGCAGTAAATTCTGGTTCCTCATCTTCATCAACTTCAGCAAATGGAGAAGCATCAACAATAAATAATCGAATAGCTTTATTAACTTGTGGTGCAGCTAACCCTACTCCATTAGCTTCATACATGGTTTCGTACATATCTTTTATTATCTGTGCTAAATTTTCATGTGTTTTTTCAATATCAACACATACTTTTCTTAACACGGGGTCGCCATAAACAACTATTGGTAATATCATTTTTTATACTATTTTAAAATTCAATGTTTATTTTTAGGACTTAAAAGACTATTTGACTTAAGAGATTTAAGGGACTGTAATTATATAGTCTCTTCCGTCCCTTTTATCTTTTCTATCTCTTTTCTATCTCTTTTGTCTCTTATCTTGTATAATTCGGTGCTTCTCGTGTAATAACTACATCATGCGGGTGACTTTCTTTTACACCTGCAGCAGTAATGCGCGTAAATTTAGCAGTTTGTAATGCTTTAATATCTTTAGAACCGCAATATCCCATTCCTGCTCTTAAGCCACCAATTAATTGATACATGACATCTGCTAAATGTCCTTTAAATGGAACACGACCACTAATACCTTCTGGTACTAATTTTTTAATATCATCTTCTGCATCTTGAAAATAACGATCTTTTGAACCTTTTTGCATGGCTTCTAAAGACCCCATTCCACGATATGCTTTAAACTGACGACCTTCAAAAATAATAGTTTCACCTGGGCTTTCTTCAACACCAGCAAACATACCTCCCATCATTACTGTACTTGCTCCCGCTGCTATTGCTTTCACAATATCACCAGTGTAACGAATACCGCCATCTGCAATAATTGGCAATTTACCTTTTAATGCCGCAGCTACTTCCATAATAGCAGTTAATTGAGGCACACCGACACCTGCAATAACTCGCGTTGTACAAATTGAACCTGGACCAATACCAACTTTTACTCCATCTGCACCCGCTTTCATTAAAGCTAAAGCCGCTTCGCCAGTTGCAATATTACCTACAATAACCTGTAAATCTTTATATTTCTTTTTTACCTCTTTTAATTTTATAATCACACCTTTTGAATGACCATGAGCTGTATCAATAACAATTGCATCAACTCCTGCTTCTACTAATGCATCTACACGCTCAATTGTGTCAGCAGTAACCCCAACTGCAGCAGCAACTCTTAATCTGCCCCTATCATCTTTAGCTGCATTAGGACGAACCTTAATTTTAATAATGTCTTTATAAGTAATTAAACCAATTAATCGTTTGTTTTTATCTAAAATAGGTAGTTTTTCAATTTTATGATCCTGTAAAATAACTTCAGCTTGTTTTAAAGTAACACCTTGAACAGCTGTAACAGCTTTACTTGCAGGCGTCATCACTTCTTTAACCAAACGTTTCAAGTTTTTTTCAAAACGCAAATCACGATTAGTAACAATTCCTACAAATTTTTTATCTGCATCAACTACTGGTACACCACCAATTTTGTTTTCAGCCATTATAGCAATTGCATCGCTAATAGTTGCATTTTGTAAAATAGTTAATGGATCTACAATCATTCCGCTTTCGCTACGTTTAACTTTACGAACATGCATTGCCTGTTCTGTAATAGTCATATTTTTATGTAAAACACCAATACCACCTTCCTGAGCAATAGTAATAGCCATTTGGTACTCTGTAACTGTATCCATAGCTGCTGAAACAATTGGGGAATTTATGCGTATGTTTTTAGTAAATTGACTTGAAATATTTACCTCACGAGGCAGTACTTCAGAGTAAGCGGGAACTAATAAAACATCATCATAAGTTAAACCTTCGGGAGCAAATTTATTTGCTAAAAGAGTTGATGCCATAAGAATGAATTTTCGGTTTTAAAATTCGGGCAAATATACAAAAAAAATGTTGCAAAAAAATTAGAATCAGGCTACTAGTCTTTTAATTCAGTAGGATTGATTTCATCGTTTTTCTTATAATGATATACAATTTGAAAGGGGTCTAAGGATGGGTTATTATTTTGTATTGCTCGTATTAATTCTTCGGCATTTTGTTCCTCTAATAATTCTTGATTTGCTATTGCTTCTAAATCAATTTCTTCTTCAGGCCATTGATAAGCAACTGGTTGCGGTCCATCTTTTCTATAACTAAAAGCTACCAAAATACCTGATAAAGCTCCAAATAAATGACCCTCCCAAGATATTTTTCTATCAAAAGGAAAAATACCATAAGTTATACTTCCATACATAAAAACCACAAAAGCTGAAACCATCATTAATTGCTTGTGTTGGCGAAAAACACCACTGAAAAATAAAAAAGTTGAAAATCCATAAATTAATGTACTTGCTCCAAAATGATAATTTGGAATTACATCGTTATTTCTGCCACCAACCCACAACCAAATCCCACTAATGATATATATCCAAAAAATAGCTGGCCAAGCAATAGATTTATAAAAGTAAAATATCATGGAACTTAAAATAAATATTGGCAAACTATTATTTATAATATGCCCAAAATCGCCATGAATAAAAGGCGAAAAAATTATTCCTTTTAATCCCGAAATCGTTCTTGGATTTACACCAAATTGATATAAATTTAAGTGAATGTAATTATCAGATAAAAAAACAACCCAACATATTACTAAAAATAATAAGGGATATTTAATAACTGATATTAATTCTTCTAAAGGAAATTTTCTCATCAATGAAAGTTAATCCAAAAACATACCATCACTTAAAATGCTGACAATCGCCACTTTTTCAGCCAGACTGTCACAAAATAATTAAAGCAAAAACAGCCGGAGTTTAAAACTACGGCTGTTTTTAAAATTAAAAATAGAAATAACTTAATTGGTTTTCCCAGGATATAATTTTAAGGCCTCTTTTAAACAAATAATTGCATTTTTTAAATCTTCTTTATTTAAAACATAAGCTAAGCGTACTTCGTTAGTTCCAGCACCCGCAGTTGAATAAAAACCTGAAGCGGGAGCCATCATTACAGTTTGCCCATTAAAATTAAATTCTTCTAATAACCATTGACAAAATTTATCTGAATTATCAATTGGCAAACGCGCAATGCAATAAAACGCACCACTAGGTTTAGGACAAAAAACGCCGTCTATTTTATTTAATTCTTCAATTACGTAATCTCTGCGAGCAATG
>CANHPI010000009.1 GCA_947462425.1 Bacteroidota bacterium | reverse complement strand
ATATCAATTTCAAATTGAAGCATCAATTTCGCAACGTCGGTGTAGAGCTCCCAACTCAACTTCCCACTTTGTTCAATATCAGAAAGAATAACCACTTTGTTACCTCCACGATGTTGTTGCTTTTGATGATGTAGTGCAATTTCTAAAGCATTGATATCGGAATTATAAAAATCATTTATTAAAACACAATTGTTATTTCCCAATTTTAACTCTAAGCGCATTGCTACTGCTTGCAATAAATTTATGCGCTTTGCAATATCTTGTTTAGCAATATTTAAATGCAATAAAACAGCCCAACAAGTTATGGCGTTATCAACACTGGCAGAATCTGTAAAAGGAATATTTATTTTTATTTGTTCATTTTTATAATTTGCAATTATAGTACTATGAGTATATAAATTTTCAATTTCTAAAATTTGGAGAGTTGCGTTTGAATTTTTAGAAATTAAAAATACATGTTCGTTTAACAACTCCAAGTGTTCATCTTTAAAGGAAAGCGCATTTACAATTACTGTTTGGCAATGTGAAAACAATTGTAGTTTTTCCTGTAATTTTTCAGAAACATTTTTAAATCCCTCGTCATGTGCTGTTCCCAAGGATGTGAACACGCCAATTGTTGGTTGAATAATGTCCCTTAATAAATCCATCTCGCCCAATTGAGAAATACCAGCTTCAAAAATTCCTAAAGTATGTTTGCTGTTTAATTGCCAAATGGATAATGGAACGCCCACTTGTGAGTTATAACTTTTTGGACTTCGTGTAATTATATAATCTGTTTTTAATAATTGATATAGCCACTCTTTAACAACTGTTTTTCCATTGCTTCCGGTTACACCAATAACAGGAATTGCAAATTGTTCTCGATGATGAGTCGCTAATTTTTGAAGTGCTCTTAATGTATCTGCAACTATTATAAAACAAATATCATCCTCTAAACCAACGCAATTTTCGGGAATGTGATTAACTATAAATGTCTTAACTCCTTTTTGGCATAAACGATAAATATACTGATGTGCATCGTTACGCTCTGATGTTAGTGCAATAAAAACTGTAACAGCAGGTTCGGTTAATTGTCGGCTATCAATTAATAAATTTTCAATGGAATGATACGAATATCCAACTAAATTGGCATTTAATATTTCTGAGAGTTGAGTTGAATTATACAAAATAAAAAAGTGGTTTATCTTTTACAAAATAAACCACTTTTAAGTGAATTCCCTAATTTTTTAAACCGATAAACTATGAGTTTACTAATAGTTTAAATCCTTTACCATGTATGTTTACAATTTCAACTTTAGAATCGTCTTTTAAGTATTTACGGAGTTTAGCGATATAAACATCCATACTACGACCATTAAAGTAATTATCGTCATGCCAAATCGTTTTTAAAGCAAAATTCCTGTCTAGAACGTCATTTTTATGTACGCATAACAAACGCATTAATTGACTTTCTTTAGTGGTTAATTTTTGCTCTGTACCATTATTAATTAAAGCCTGGGTTTCAGAGTTAAATGTGTAATTGCCAATGCTAAAATTAATATCTTCCGTATTATGAACTCGTTGTTTACTGCTTCTACGTAAAACAGCTGTAACACGAGCTAGTAATTCATCCATACTAAATGGTTTGGTAATATAGTCATCGGCACCCGCATTAAATCCCTCAATGGTATCTTCTTTCATACTTTTAGCAGTTAAAAAGATAATAGGTACATGCTTGTCGGTTACTCTTATTTCTTTGGCTAACGTCAATCCGTCTTTTACAGGCATCATAACATCTAACAACAATAAATCAAACTCCTGCTTACAAAAGGCATCAAAGCCTTTTTTACCATCTGTTGCTAATTTGGTTTCAAATCCTTTTGCTTCTAAATATTCCTGCAATAATGTTCCTAAATTTGGATCATCCTCTACCAACAATATTTGTGTTTTTACATTTTCCATAATTGTTTTTTATTTATTTATGTTTAATCTTCATTTTTATAAGGCATCACAATTTTAAAGGTGCTTCCTTTTCCTAATTCACTCTCAACATTAATTGTGCCACTATGTTTTTGAACTACAGCCAGAACATAACTAAGACCTAAGCCAAAACCTTTTACATTATGCACATTACCGGTTGGAACACGATAAAATTTATCAAAAATTTTACGTTGATTTTCCTTGCTAATTCCAATGCCATTGTCTTTTATCGTAATTTCTATTCCGTTAGTAGCATCTTTTGTTGTAATAATAATATTCGGACTATCCTTTGTGTATTTAATGGCATTATCAATCAAGTTAAATATAATATTAGTTAAATGTACTTTATCTGAATTAATAATACAATTAATTGCATCCAATTGTTTAGTGATTTTTCCGTGACGTTGATCAATTAAAAGTTGAGTATTTTGAATCGCTTGATTTATTATTTCATGAACATCGTTCTCGCTACGTTTCAATTTAAATTCCCCTTTATCCAATATGGAGGTTTGAAGGATGCTTTCCACTAAAATACTTAATCGTTTATTTTCATCCTTTATCATTTTTACAAATCGCTGTTGTTTTTCGGGAGTCTTAACTACTGAGTCATCATTAAGCATTTCAGCCGCTAAGGAAATAGTGCTAATAGGCGTTTTAAATTCATGAGTCATATTACTAATAAAATCGTTTTTAATCACAGAGAGTTTCTTTTGTCTTGAAATTGTGGCGATTGTATAATAAAAGGCTAAAATCAATATTAAAATAACCATTCCCGAAACCCCTAACATCATCCACATTGTTTTTAATAAATAATTTGTTTGATTAGGGAATTGAACACTTAAATACTGAGGTGTTACAAATACATTATTTGGCGATAAATTTATCTTGATAGAACAGCCGGTTGAATCACAATCTTTTTGAGCTTCTTTATAATTGCCATTTAGCTTTGAATCCGACAGCCTACTGGTAACCGAATAAATAAAATTAGTAGTAACCCCTTCCGCTAATAACTCTTGATGAAGGATGGTATCTAACATTAAAGAATCTACTTTTGGTTTATAATCTTTATAAACGTTAATACTAATTAACTCGTCAAATAAATCATTAACTATTTCTTTTTTTGTTTGAAATAATTCATCTCTTAAAGTTTCAATATTTTTGGATGTAGATTGAGAAGAATTTAAAAGTTCATAGGGTAAAAAATGGTTTTGTGAATTTATAGAATCTCCTATAAATTCTTTTTGCGACATTTTACTGGTAATTACGCCTGAAGAATCTGTACTTAATTCTTCGAAAATGCGCACCTGAACATCGCTACCGCTTGGATTACCAACTGTTACCAAGCCAGGTTTTGTAATACGTACACCTTGTTTACGTAATTTAATCTTTTTAGCAATTTTATTTGCCGTAGCAATTTTTTCAAGTTTATTAGAGGTTGATTTTAAAGCCTCTTTTACCGAGCGTTCAAATTCTTCTTCTTTTAATTTAATAGAACTTTTTATCCAATAAATTTGCACGGCAATAAGGGCAACTAAAGCAACTGCTACAAGTGTTGAAATAATCCCTAAATTATATTTATTCATTTTAACAAATATAATAAAGTAAATGAATGTATATTTTGCTGCTTAACGTTTTTTAACTCGGATGAGTAAGTACTTGCAGATGATCAGAAGTCAGAGGGAAATTAAAAGTGTGAACTATTTATTTAAACCAACATTAGTTAATCGTTATTTTTTGATTTTTCTTTTCCACTAAACATTTCTAAAATTCCGGTGACAAGAGATAGAACTAAACTAAACCAAAGGGCAGGCCAAAATCCATCTACTTTAAATCCATCAATTAATTTATCAGCAAACAAAATCATTAAGGCATTTATTACTAATAAAAATAATCCTAATGTAAAAAAAGTTATTGGCAAAGATAAAATGGTAAGTATTGGTTTAATAATTGTATTTAAAAATGCCAGTACAATTGCAACTAAAACTGCCGTCACAAACTTATTTAGTTCTGGATTTTTTCCAATATAAAATTGATTATTTTCAATTGAAACTCCATCTAAAAAATAAGCTGTAATTAATACTGCGAAAGATGAAATAAGAAGTTTTGTGATGAAATTCATAGTAATTTTAATTGCATTTCAAATATACACTACTTAACTTATTTATCACATAAAAAAAACGCCTGACTTAATAAATCAGGCGTTTTTTTAAACATATATTTAAATTTATATTATAAAAATTAGTATGATGTGTTTTGATTGAAGGAAGAAAAGCACAAACAGCATTATTACATAAATTTAAAATAGGCTTTAAATAATATTATTTAGCTGAAGCATAAAGTTCACTCACTTTTGCCCAGTTAATTACATTAAAAAATGCAGCCATATAATCGGGGCGACGATTTTGATAGTGTAAATAATAGGCGTGCTCCCAAACATCCATTCCTAAAATTGGAGTTCCTTTACAATCTGCTATATCCATTAAAGGATTATCTTGATTTGGTGTAGAGCAAACGCAAAGCTTTCCTTCTTTAACGCATAACCAAGCCCAACCTGAACCAAAGCGTGTTGCACCTGCGGCAGTAAAATCAGCCTTAAATTTATCAAAACCACCTAAGTCTGTTTCGATAGCTTTTGCCAAATCACCTGTTGGCATACCACCAGCATTTGGTGCCATAATTTGCCAAAATAAAGAGTGGTTGTAGTGTCCGCCACCATTGTTACGAACAGCCATTGGGAATTTAGAAATATTTTTACAAATCTCTTCAATGCTCATCTTTTCAGTGTCAGTTCCTGCAATAGCATTATTTAAATTTGTTACATAAGCCTGGTGATGTTTACTATGGTGTATTTCCATGGTTTTAGCATCAATATGCGGCTCTAATGCAGTATAGGCATAATCTAATTTAGGTAATTCAAATGACATTTTATTTTGTTTTTAGGGTTTATATTTGTTTTAATTGTGTAATTGTTTGTGAAGGATTAATGCTGCCAAAAACAGTATTACCAGCTACTAATACATCGGCACCTGCTCCTAATAATTTTTTATAGTTATTTAAATCTACACCTCCATCAATTTCGATTAACGCTTTAGAGTTTTTTTCGATAATTAATTTTTTGAGTGAAGAAACTTTTGAATAGGTATTTTCAATAAACTTTTGTCCACCAAAACCTGGATTTACGCTCATGATACAAACCAAATCAATATCAGCAATTATATCTTCTAACAAGTGAATTGAAGTGTGTGGATTTAAAGCAACGCCCGCTTTCATACCAAGGGCCTTTATATTTTGAATGGTTCGGTGTAAATGTGTACAGGCTTCAATATGAACCGTTAAAACATTTGCTCCAGCATCTTTAAACAATTGAGTATAACGATCAGGATCTACAATCATTAAATGAACATCTAATGGTTTTTTAGCGTGTTTTTGAATTGATTTTAAAACTGGAAATCCAAACGAAATATTTGGAACAAAAGCTCCATCCATAATATCAATATGAAACCAATCTGCATCAGAAGTGTTAATGAGTTCTATATCACGTTGTAAATTTCCAAAATCGGCTGATAAAACAGAGGGTGCTATTAAATGTGACATATCATTAATTTGAACATCAAAAGTAGGAAAATATAAATATTTTATCACGAATTTCTTTTTAACAAATAATCAATTTAGTTTAAAATCAAAGTCTTGTTTTGAAGTTTATTAGGTGTTAAGGATTGCTATGAAAATACTTTTTGTGAAGCACGATCAAAAACATTGGAATAAAAGCCTGATCCGCGTTTTTGTGAGTAATACCAAAAAATAAAAAAGGAGGCCAAACACAAGCCTCCTTCTCCACTTTTCACTAAACACACACTACACTACCCTAAATAGCCCATTAAAAACTTACTGCGAGACGCATGTTTTAAACGGCGTACTGCTTTTTCTTTAATTTGACGAACTCTTTCTCGAGTTAACTCAAATTTTTCACCAATTTCTTCCAACGAGTGGGAATGCCCCCCACTCAAACCATAATATAATCTTACAACATCAGCCTCGCGCGTTGTAAGCCCCGTTAAAGCTCTGTTTATCTCACTCCTTAAACTTTCAATAATCAAATCATTATCAGGAGATGCTTCATGCTTATTTTCTAATAATTCATACATGCTACTTCCGTCTTCCATATTACCAATCGGTGCATCCATACTCATGTGTCTGCCTTGATTTCTCATAATATCTCTAATATCTGCCGGTGAAATTTCAATAATTTCAGAAATCTCTTCGGCGATTGGCTCGCGTTCCAACTCTTGCTCTAACTTAGCAAGAGTTTTATTTATTTTATTTATAGCACCTATTTTATTCAAGGGCAATCTTACAATTCGAGATTGTTCAGCTAATGCTTGCAAAATACTTTGTCTGATCCACCAAACAGCATAAGAGATAAATTTAAATCCACGCGTTTCATCAAAACGTTGGGCTGCTTTAATCAAACCCATATTTCCTTCATTAATTAAATCAGGCAGACTCAATCCTTGATTTTGATATTGTTTTGAAACCGATACTACAAATCGAAGATTAGCCTTCACTAATTTGTCCAAAGCTCTTTGATCGCCTTGTTTAATTTTTTGAGCTAATACCACCTCTTCATCAGCTGTAATTAACTCCACACGTCCAATGTCTTGTAAATACATATCAAGCGAAGCTGTTTCGCGATTTGTAATTTGTTTGGTAATTTTTAGCTGCCTCATGACAAAATTTAATTTAATTAATGCCCATTAAATTGGTTAAAAAAACACCTATAGTTTAATTATTTGATGCTTTTGTAATGTATTACGATAGAAAGCCAGAATCGTTACATGGTTTTGAGTGAATAGGCTATTTAAATGATTGAATGATTATTTTGATTTAGGCGCATGTTTAAAAAATAAATATATGTTGAAAATGAAAGTCTATTCTGTGTAAAATAAACATTTTGAATAATGATTATTTTCCGATATTTAACCTAGATATGTTACAACATTTACGAATAAAAAATTTCGCACTCATTGAAGAAACCGAAGTTCATTTGAACAAAGGCTTAACTGTTATTACTGGAGAAACAGGTGCAGGAAAATCAATATTATTAGGAGCTCTTGGATTAACATTGGGCAATAGAGCGGATGTAAGCTCGCTTCATGACAAATCAAAAAAATGCATTATTGAAGCGCAATTTAATATTGCAGAATATCAATTAACCTCTTTTTTTGAAAGTCATGAATTGGATTTTGAAGAACTAACTACTATCAGAAGAGAAATTACTCCTGAAGGTAAATCGCGTGCTTTTATTAACGACACACCCACAACAATTAGTGTATTGAAAGAATTAGGTGATCAATTAATTGATATTCACTCGCAACACGAAACTTTATTATTAAAGGAAACTAATTTTCAGTTTGAATTAGTAGATGCCTTTGCTCAAACAATCTCCTTGTTTACCGATTACAAAAAACAATTTGTTACACTACAAAAATTAAAAAAACATTTAGAAGAATTATCTGCTCAAGAAATACAAGCAAAAAAAGAACTAGATTATTTTCAATTTCAGTTTAATGAATTAGAAGAGTCCAATATTAAAGTTGGGGAACAAAAGCAGCTTGAAGAAGAAGGTGAGACTTTAGAAAATGCCGAATTTATTAAAGCAAACCTAGTAAAATCTTCACATGCTATTTCAGGGAGTGATGAAAATATAATTTCGGCTTTAGCTATAATAAAACAACAATTACAAAGCGTTTCTAAATTTGGAAAACAGTTTAATGAATTGTATGAACGCATAAATTCAGTAACTATCGAATTAAAAGAATTATCAAAAGATATTGATGGTTGCGAAGAAGATGTTGTTTATGACAATGTGCGACTTGAAGAAGTAAATGCCCAATTAGACAAAATCAATCGCTTATTAAAAAAACATGGCGTTAAGTCCGAAGATGAATTATTAGTTATAAAAGATGATATTGAAAACAAACTTCAACAGTTTTCATCCTTAGAATTAAGTATTGAAAAAACACAAAAAGAAATTTTAGCATTAGAAAAGCAATGTAAAACAATAGCCAAAGAATTATCTGATAAACGTCAAAAATCAACTATTGGTATAGAACAAAATATTAAAACTATGCTCACTAGCCTATCAATGGCAAATGCGCAATTTAAAATAGAATTAAAAAAACAGGATAATCTAACGGTTAATGGGTTAGATGCTATTTCTTTTTTATTTACAGCCAATAAGGGTGCTGAATTTAAAGAATTACACAAAACAGCATCGGGCGGTGAACTATCCCGTTTAATGTTATGTTTAAAAGCACTATTAGCCGAACGAACCGCACTTCCAACCATTATTTTTGATGAAATAGATACTGGAGTAAGTGGAGATGTTGCCGATAAAATTGGAAACATTTTATTAGCGATGGAAAGAACTATGCAAGTTATTACAATTACGCATTTACCACAAATGGCAAGTAAAGGGAGTAACCATTTGTTTGTTTATAAATCAGATACTAAAGACAAAACAACTTCGAACATTAAAGCTCTTACAAAAGATGAACGCGTAGCAGAAATTGCAAAAATGTTAAGTACAGGTTCACCAACAGAAATAGCATTAAAGAATGCGAAAGAATTATTGAATGCTTAAAAAAATTAGTGGAAACATACCCGCATACATTAAGTTATTACTTAAACTATATGCAATAAACTTGGCGGTATTTTTTTGCATTCGTTTATTATTTTACAACATCAATAAATCATCAGATGTTGGAATTGTTCCTTTCGCAGAAAAATTAATGGCTTTTAGAATGGGGCTCGAATTTGATACAGCTGTATTTTGTTGGATAGCTTTCTTACCCACTATTATTTGGTCAATAGGATATTTTTTTAAACAAAATGCCTTGTATATTTTTGGATTTTATAGTTTTTTAATCTTACAATTGATTTATCATTTTGTTTGCATAGCAGACATACCTTATTTTACACAATTTGGCACGCACTTAAACAAAGGAGCGTTTTTATGGAATGATAGTCCAGCTTTTGCCTTTAGGTTAATTTTTGGAAGCTTTTCGTATTGGGGTTTCTTTTTAGTGTTTTTTATTACAACGTACTTTTTTATTCGGTTAACAAACAAACAATTTAATAATTTTAAAATACAACAGTCTGCCCAAGTTTCATTAAAATGGCCTTACTCATTGTTACTATTTATTATTTTATCAATATTTGTTACACTTGGTGCAAGAGGACGAACATCGGATCGCTCAGGGTTACATGAGGGTTTATCAATTGTATCACAAAATAATTTCATTAATCAAATAGCAATTAATGCCAATTTTACATTTTGGAGAACAGTTCTCTATAACGAAAATAGAAAACCATACAAAATACCAGAAAAAATAAATGAGCATTTAGCTTTTACAAGAAGTTATCTAGGAATTACTAGTCCATTTGAAAAAACAATAGACAGGAAAATAATTGATACATCACAACCAAAAAGAAAATACAATATTGTGATTGTTGTCATGGAAAGCATGTCGGTATTTAAAATGGGCTATTATGGTGGAAAAAATTTAACTCCCCACTTAGATAAATTAAATAAAGAATCTATATTTTTTAATACTTTTTTCTCATCAGGTATTCACACCTTTAATGGTTTATTTTCTACCACATCCGGTTTTCCAAGTATATACGCCGAGAAATCAATGAAAAGTTATGTTAAAAATTCTTTTAATGGAATAGGAACATTATTGTCTAAAGAAGGTTACGAAACTTATTTTTATACAACACATGATCCGCACTTTGATAATATGCAAGGTTTTTTTAAACTCAATAAATTTGAACACAGTATTAGTCAATATGATTTTGACAATTCTCAAGTAGAAAGTTCATTGGGTGTAGCTGATCATGTACTACTAGATAAGTTAATTGAAACAACCAATAACAGAAAAAGTAAACAACCATTTTTATCAGTTGTAATGACAGCATCTGACCATGGCCCATGGAGAATACCTAAGGATATTTCATTTAAACCAAATGGAGAAACGCAACAAGACAATTGTACTATGTATGCTGATTGGTCTATTGGAAGATTTGTGGAACAGGCAAAAAAACAACCATGGTATAACAATACCGTATTTATATTTTTGGGTGACCATGGCTTATCGATGGGACATACTTATGAAATGCCTTTAAGTTATAATCATGTACCATGTATTATTCATCAACCAAAACTATTTAAGGCAGATACAATATCATCACCTTGTTATCAGCCAGATATTCCAGCAACCATTATGGGAATAATAGGAGCAAATTATACCAATCAAACATTTGGAATTAATATTTTAAAAGCACAACATCCCTTCGTTGTTTTTTCGGCGGATGATAAGATAGGCTGTGTTGATAATCATGGTTTTTATTATTATAAAACACTCGCTAATCAAGAAACTTATTTAAGAAAGTATAAAAGTTTGGATCCTATTAATTATAAAAATCAATTAAAACAAAAAGCAGATAGTATGAATAGAAATATGATGCAGATTTATGAATCCGCAAACTATTTTATACAAAAAGATTACTTTTTATACGAGTAATTTATGTATGCTTATGATATAAACTACATAGACACATTGTTTTATAAAGCCTAGGAGAAATATTAGAAAGCTATTCTTGTAACTAGAAATAAAAAAAACATCTATTTTATGTTCCAATCTGGTTAAAAAATTGCCTTTATAAACCCTATTTATTTCATTAAAATTTAACAGTAAATCGTATATTTACCCAACTAAAAAAACACATGATATGGCTTACAACTTATTAAAAGGAAAACGCGGAATTATTACCGGTGCATTAGATGAAAATTCAATTGCATGGAAAGTAGCTCAAAAATGCCACGAAGAAGGCGCCACTTTTACTTTGACTAATGCTCCAATCGCTATGCGTTTAGGAGAAATTAATAAATTAGCAGAGGAAACGGGAGCTAAAATAATTCCAGCAGATGCAACTAGCATGGAAGATATCACGAAATTATATACCGAATCAATGGATGTATTAGGTGGTAAAATTGATTTTGTTTTACATTCTATTGGAATGAGCGTTAATATTCGTAAAAACATTCCTTATACTGAATTAAATTATGATTTTTTTCAAAAAGGAATTGATGTTTCTGCCTTATCATTTCATAAAATGTTAGCAGCTGCTCATAAATTAGATGCTTTAAACGAGCATGCCTCTGTTGTAGCCTTATCTTATATTGGAGCTCAGCGTACGTATCCGTTTTATACAGACATGGCAGACATTAAAGCAATGTTAGAAAGTATTGCTCGTACATTTGGATACCATTATGGTAAACAAAAGAAAGTGCGTATCAATACTATTTCTCAATCTCCTACTAAAACATCTGCAGGAAATGGCATCAAAGGATTCTCTGATTTTTATGACTTTGCTGATTTACAATCTCCATTAGGTAATGCAAGTGCTGATGATTGTGCAAATTTTACAGTTAGTATGTTTTCAGATTTAACACGTATGGTTACTATGCAGAATTTATACCACGATGGCGGCTATAGCTCTACAGGAATAAGTTCTGAATTACTTGAAAAAACTCAAGGATAAATAACAAAATAATTAAATGCTCTTCAGCTTAAACTAATTTGGCAACATACAATTTAGATATTAATGCTGAAGAGCATTTTGATTTTGATATCTTTTCGATTACCTGCACCGAAAGCATTTACAGAGTGGTGCACGAATTAAATGAAGCATTAAACATTGATTTGCAATTAATTGATTTATTAGATTTCACACATAAGCAAGGGGAAGATTTTTATTTCCCTCTTTATGGATTTATTCATGAAGAACTAAATATTGAATTTAATTTATTACCAAACCAAACTTCTTTTCAACCAAAATTTGACAGTATACAAAAACCTGAATTTGATTTATTTTTAGGTGATGTTGAACAAACAACCAAGCTACTTCCTGAATTAGAAAATTCTGATTATTTTTTAATCATCAAAGGAGATAATCGTTATTTACATAATCATACCATTTTTGATGCGATTAAATTAAATCCAAACTTCATTATTGTTCACGAAATTTTTATTGAAGATTTAAAAGATAAAAAATCAAAGAGTAATTTATTGTTTTAAGATTTTAATTAATCCAACCACCGCTACTAAACTCCAAGTTCCTTCTAAAATAATAAAAGGCAAAGAGTTTAATAAAATACTACCATAGCAGGCAAATATTCCTCCAACAATATTTAGTGTAAAATACAGTTTATTACTACCATCTAAGTACTTAAATGTATTAAGAAAAAATGCCACCAAAATTAAGGATACACCAATGCTACTAATGATATCTGTATAGTTCATTACAATTGGCTTTGATTAATCCCAATTTGCTTTATATGCTCCCAAAACAATGGATATGATTTAGAAACAACTTCAGCATTCTCAATTGTTATACTATCATATATTATACATAATGGAGTAAAACTCATTGCCATACGGTGATCATTATAAGTAGCAATAGAAATATCTTGATTAGAAAAGGTTGAATAATTATTTGCGGATTGAATAGAGTTTTCAGAAATAGTTAAATCATTTCCTAACTTTTTAACTTCTTTTTTCAAAGCAATTATTCTATCTGTTTCTTTTATTTTTAAGGTTTGAAGGCCGGTAAATTTAAATGGGAAATTTAATCCTATGCAAGTGCACAAAACTGTTTGAGCAATATCTGGATATTTGATGAAATCATATTCAAACAAATTAGCATCGGGCTTATTTAATTTAGTTATTACTATTTCATCATTTAAAAACTCAGTTGAAACACCAAATGATTTATAAATTGTTTCGCAAATAGAATCTGCTTGCAAACTATTTTTAAATAAACCACTAAGCGTTAATGTTGTATTGACTGGAGATAATGCCACTAAACTATAATAGTAGGAAGCTGCACTCCAATCACTTTCTACAGTATATGCATTTTTAGAATAAGTATAAGGAATTGCTTTAACAGAAATAGTATTATCCCTCCAATCAACAGAAGCACCAAACTCTTTCATCAACTCAATGGTCATATTTACATATGGTTTTGAAACTAACTCATTAATAATGGTTAACTCTAACCCATTTTTAAAATAAGGAGCTACAAGTAATAAGGACGTTATAAATTGGCTACTAACAGAACCGCTTATTTCAACTTTACCACCATCTAATTGTTTTCCTTTTATTATTAATGGTGGAAAACCATCTCTATTTTTATACTCAATTTCTGCGCCTATTTTTTTTAATACATCCACTAAATCTTTTATTGGACGTTGCTTTATTCGTTCTGACCCTGTTAATTCATAACGATTATTCTTTAAAGAAAGAAACGCCGTTAAAAAACGCATATCAGTTCCTGCATGACCAATATTGATAACTCTATTTACTGAATAATTATCTAACGCATCTTTTAAATGTGTTGTATCATCCGAATCAGATAAGTTTTTAATTGCAAATGATAAATCTGACAATGCTTTAATAATTAAAATTCGGTTACTAATACTTTTTGATCCTGGCAAATAAATTTTACCGGAAATTTGTTCAGATGGTTTATGCAATTTTAAAACCATTATAGTTATATTTTAAACCCAACGGTTATTAATAAAAAATGACTATTTGTATATAAACTCGAAGCTGAAAAAGATTCATTAAAATAAAAAGGAGACAAGCCATATCTGAATTGTATTTCTGCAAATACAGCATTATGCTTTAACGGAGTGTTTTTTTGAAACCCTGCACCAATATTTAAAAAAGAACTATTGGCAGGATTAAAAGCAGGACTTTTAAATTTTAAAGACTCATATTGATTTACCAATTCGTTTCCGTTTTCAGAAACTTTTAAACGACTATCAACTAAAAATCTGTAGCAATAGCCTGCAAAAATATAACTCGAAAAAATAGTATTTGTCTCTTTTTGAAATGAGTGCTTTAATTGAATAGGAAAATCTAACTCATGAATAGTTAAACTATATTTATACTTTAACCTTTCGGGAGTATATAATTTTAAACTATCCTCATAAAAATAATACGAATTAAAATTTACTCCATGAAATATATACTCTGCACCTACCATAAAAAAATTTCGATTATTTTTATCTAATCTAATTTCTTCTTTCCATGAAAAATGAAATGCCATTTTTGGTTTAGTGCCAGTTGTGTGATTCTTATTTGACTTATATAAACTTAAAACGGGTGAAATTCCAAAACGCGTTTTCACAATAGGATTCTTGCGCCTATTACGAAGTTGTCTTCCTCCATCTTCTTGAGCCAAACTCAAAACGAATTGAAACAAAAAAACTGTTGATAGTAAATATTTAATATAATTATTCAAGGATATAAATATACAATTTAAAAATAATTGAGTTTTTAATAAAACTCTAATTACTTTATTGCCGGGGCTTTGTATAAAGGGACAGTACTGCAAGGTTCGCCGTACATAATTGATTTTGCAAAGGGTTTTAATCCTCTCACTAGGTCAACATAGGCATTTATAGAAACTGGCAAATTACCACAACCTTTAATAACAATACGTTTATCCTGATATTCAGAATAATTAATTGTTTTAAGAACTTCGTTAAATAATATAGCTTCTAATGTAGCTAAACTTCCAAAAATAATTTTTTTAGCAAAAGGTTCAAGTGCAATGCTTACTAACATAAACGCCCAAGTTGGCACAATAGCATCGGCTGTGCAAGTAATGGCTACCATTTTATCTTTATAGCCTGCCCAATCATGTTCTTTAATAAATTCGCGAAAATCTTTTTCTTTTAAAATTAATTCCTGAAATAATAGTGGTTTTAAATCAAACAATACGCGTTCGCCTTTAGGATAAAACTCTTCTAAATCAATTGTTATTAATCCACTATTAGCAACTTTATTAATAATTTCTTGAGACATTTTACTAAATAAATAATTTAAACTACATAAAGCCCAGCTCTAATTGAGCTACTTCACTCATCATATCCTTAGTCCAAGTAGGTTCAAAGGTTAATTTTAATTCAGCAGATTTTATGCCGGCAATTAATTTTAATTTATTTTCAACTTCGGCAGGTAATGATTCGGCAACGGGGCAATTAGGTGACGTTAACGTCATGGTTATTTTTAATTCATGATCGTCGTTTAAATCCAACTCATAAATTAAACCCAATTCCCAAACATCTACCGGAATTTCAGGATCGTAACAGGTTTTAATTTCATCAATTACCCGTTGCATTAATTCCGTATTTTTAGTTATAATTATTGCGCTCATTATATACTTAACAACTCAATGATAAAATTGTTTGTTTTTAAAATTTGTAGTCTTTGTATTGCTTAGTAAATTCAGCATCATCAATTTTAGGATTTACCTGCAAAAAATGATAATCATATTGTTCGTAAAGCCCTTTATCATCTAATATTTTAATACTGATAGGTAAAAAATACAGTTGATCAATATACAACGTAACATGTTTAGCATAAGCGTTTGGTACCTTAATAGTTTGGCCTTTTTTAAGAATGTCAAAATAATCTTTAAATTTTGGATTCACTTCTAATATCATGTATTCGCTTATATGCAACTTTCTGGCAATAGAGGTAATACTTTCATTTTCTCCAATAGTATAGGTCTCATAGGCAAAGTCTTTGTTGTCAATAATAACCTTGTAACATGGGCGATTATTTATTCTTTCTTCTCCTTCCAGTTTAAAATAGTTATCAAACTTGTTGCCGTTTTTCAGAGCCATATATTCAATTAATCCTCCAAAATAATCAACTCCCATTTCGTTTAATGTATGGTGTTGATCTTGGCGCATTAAATAACCTAAAGGGTCTAAACTTAAATTCATGTAAGGAAAGAAATTTGGTTTTACATAGGCTTTATTATTATTCCAGCCACTAACCCATAATAGTTCAATCCCCTTGATGTATAAATAAATTTTACGTGGTTTTCTATTTAATTTTACAGACGACTCGTAATGATTAAAACCTTTTTTACCACGCTCAATAATTTTTAAACTGTATTTCAATCTTTCCAAATCATCAATTGTTTTTATCATTTTAAAAATAATATCCTTAGTAGTTAAGGATGGTTTTTGAGCAAATGAGATACTGGTTAAAAATAAACAGCAAATAAATGTTATATAGGTGTACGTTTTAAATTTAAACATGGGGTGCAAAGGTAAAATAATCTTTATAAAATTAAAGCTATTTAAAACATTTCTAAATAATAACGATTCAAAAATATGTTAATTAAAAGCGAATTCAAACATCGTAGTGAGTCTGTATTAATTGTCAAATTTTGAATGTATGATTACCAAATGAGGGTTTGAATATAAAAATTATAAATAATTGGTAATTAAACATTTAGTAAAAAAAAGTATTTTTTTAGTGAGTTTGTAAGTGTATAATCGCTAAAAAACTGTACATTAGATACCGAAAATGTTGCACTTTAATCAAATAACTAATTTAATTGCTGAACTACTGTTTAAGCATGAGTGTGTTATTTTGCCTGAGTTTGGAGGATTTATTGCTAGAAATTTGAGTTCTAATTTTAGTAAGGGTAGTAATCTTTTATATCCACAATCAAAACATATTCTTTTTAATAAGAACTTAATACATAATGATGGCTTATTAATTTCTGCATTAATGCAAAAAAATAATACTCCAATTCAAGATGCCACTAAACAAATTGAAGATTATAAAAACTATATTGAGTCATTATTATCTGTAAAAAAACGGTTTGAATTAAATAACATTGGCTTGTTTTATATTGATTTAGATGGATTGCTAAGATTTGAAGCTAAAACAGATGTCAATTTTTTATTAGATTCTTTTGGCTTTGAACCCGTTATTGCAAATGAATTAATACCAGAGCCTGAAAAACAACTTGTTGTAAAACAATTTGAGGATAGGAAAATACCTATTGAAACAATTAAAACTAAAGAAAAATCATATGCTAAAATTGCATCTTTAGCGGTTGGTCTGCCTATAACACTAGCATTTTTATTGTTTGCAGCATACTCAAAACCAATGAAGCCAATCTTAGAATCATCTATCAATCCTTTTTATACACCCGAAAAAACATACACTCCAGCTGCACAAAAAATCAAGAAAGCTATATTTATTAAGGATATTGAGAAGTCGGAATTATTAGTTGATGCAAATGGCTATGCTACTTTTAAATTATCTGAAAAGGGAAATATATTAGTGGCTGCCATAAACGATAGTATTGCAATAGCTGATAAAACAGCGATAGTAAAACCAACGATAGTTGTAAATAAAAATAATTCGTCTTACAACAAAAAATATCAAATAGTGGTTGGTTGTTTTGGAGTGGAAGAAAATGCCAATAAATTAATAAAAAGTTTAGCCTCTAAAAATATTAATACAGGTATTAGCGGTGTAAATAAAAATGGATTACATGTAGTTAGCTGTGGTGGGTATGATAATAAAGAGGATGCAACATCTCAACTATTATTGATAAAGAATGACTTTCCAAGCGCATGGATAATGGCTAAATAAGCTAAATAATTTTTTACTTCTTATTTTTATCCAAATAGTTCTGTAAATTGAATATGGTTTAAATTATATTTAAAAGTAATGTGATTTATCTTTCGCTAACTTTAGATTTACCTCCAACATTACTAAATGATTATTTTTTTTGAACATTAATAATGGTAGAAGTTCTTTATATATTTAGATTGAATTTACTGGGTTTATTATCATTACCAATAGTGAAATTGTTTTTATATATTCGCACAACTTGAAACCATTCATCATATTCATTTTATTTATATTTTTTGGCAATATATATTTTGCGCAATCTGATACCGCAAAATTTAATCCAAAAAAAGAAATTATTTATGACGGCAAACGCTATAGGGTTTATAATAGTTGGCTATCTGTTGGAGTTGGAGTAAATTATAATACAAAATGGCCAAAAGATGAGAAAAATTCCGCAGTAGATTTTAGCTTTAATGCAAAACAACATTACTTTAGATTAGGTGGTTTTATGAGTGGAACGGATTTTACAGCTGCCAACAATTATAGCTTTCACGCTTGTTATGGCTTTAGAAAAGAAAAAGAAAAATATAATCTCTCTGCATTTATTGGCCCATCAACTTCTTATTTTAGAAGACCATTAAGCGATTCAACTAACTATAATTTAGCACAAGTGTATAATGCCGTTGGTGGCTTTGCTGCCGTTGAGGCTGTTTATAAACTTAAATATGATGTTGGGCTAGGCGCACAAGTATTTTGCGATTACAATCAAGTACAAATGGTTTACGGCGCTCGATTAATTGTTTACTTTTCAGGAGCCTATCGTGGTATAAAACCCGGCTATCATGCACCAAAGAAAAAAAAATAATTCAAACTTAGATTTTATTATTGTTGGCCAGGGTATTGCCGGCTCTGTATTATCCTTATCATTATTAAAGGCAGGTTACAAAGTTTTAGTCATCAGCAAACCTCAATTATCTTACAGTTCAAAAATTGCTGCTGGTATTTGGAATCCTATTGTATTTAAACGCCTAACAAAAAGTTGGTTAGCGGATGATGTCGTTTCTGAACTATTAAACTTTTATGAGTATTGCGAAAAAACACTTCATACAACCCTCATTCACAAAAGATCAATTATTAAATCGTTTACAGAGGAACAAGAAAAATTGCTGTGGCTTAAAAAAGCAAATGATAATGAAACTAAAAACGATTTTCTAGAAAAAACGACTTATGAAAACTTACAATTAGATGAAAACTACATTGTAAAATCCTATTCAAAAGTAGTACAGGCAGGAAATTTAGATGTTGAACATTTTTTAGAAAGTGTGCGAATTTATCTGAATAAGGACAATAATTATGTAGAAGAAGAATGTGATTACACTCAATTGCAGATTGAACCTCATCAAGTAATTTACAAAAGCTTAAGCGCAAAACATATTATATTTTGCGATGGCCATTTAATTACTAAAAATCCTTACTTTAATTGGATACCAATGAAACCGGCAAAGGGCGAAATACTAACGATTCATTGTACTAACCTAAACTTACAAAATGATATTTTTAATAAAGGATTTTTTATTATGCCTTTAGGAAATGATTTATATAAAGTAGGTGCTACTTATGAATGGGAAAATTTAAATGACATTCCAACAGAAAATGGTAAAGCAGAATTACTTAAAAAAATTAATTCAGTAATTACGTCTCCTTACAAAATTATTTCGCATGATGCCGGAGTCAGACCTTCTGTAATAGATAGACGACCAGTTGTTGGAAATCACCCCCAATATAAAAATGCATTTATATTTAATGGGTTTGGAACAAAAGCTGTAATGTTGGCTCCCTATTTTGCAAAGCAATTAGTCTGTAATATTAAAAATAATTTTGCTATCAATTCAGAAGTAAATCCTGAAAGATTTGTAAAATAATCATTTTGTACATCTTTAT
>CANHPI010000008.1 GCA_947462425.1 Bacteroidota bacterium | reverse complement strand
ATAGTGGATTAGTAATTTCGGGTATTACTGTAAAACCATCGCCAAATTGGTTAAAAAATTATTTATTAGCAATTGGCTTGCGTCCAATTAACAACATTGTAGATATTACCAATTTTGTATTGCATGATTTAGGACAACCACTTCATGCTTTTGATTTAGAAAAAGTTGCCGGAAATAAAATTATTGTAAAAACAGGTTTAGAAGGGACTAAATTTAAAACCTTAGATGGAACCGAGCGCACCTTACTAGCAAATGATTTAATGATTTGTAATTCGCATGAACCAATGTGTATGGCTGGTGTATTTGGTGGTTTAGAAAGTGGTGTTAGCGACAATACAACGTCTATATTTTTAGAAGCGGCATATTTTAATCCAGCATATGTTCGTAAAACTAGCAAACAGCATGGTTTAAAAACCGATAGTAGTTTCCGTTTTGAACGAGGTACTGATCCTGAAATGACCATAAATGCGTTAAAACGCGCCGCTGCATTAATTTTTGAATGCGCTGGTGGTGTTTTAAGTATGGATTTAATTGATATATATCCGGAGAAATTAGAACCTTTTCAAGTGGCGTTTTCTTATCATAATTGCCAATCTTTAATTGGTAAAGAAATTGATAAAAATATCATAAAACACATCATTCAATCCTTAGGAATTACTATTGAAAAAGAAGGAAATGATGGTTTATTATTATCTGTTCCTCAATACAAAACAGACGTTACACGCGAAGCCGATGTAATTGAAGAAGTAATGCGTATTTATGGATACAATAATGTTGAAGAAAGTACTCAAATAAAATTCTCAGCAAGTTATGCCGATAGAGAAAAAGTAACAGCAACTGATAATACAACGGCTAATTTATTAGTTGGTTTTGGTTTTTATGAGATGATGGGATTATCCTTAACTAAAGAATCTTATTATAATGAAGAAACTCCTTTAGTAAAAATATTAAATCCATTAAGTTCGGACTTAAACGTGATGCGAAATTCAATGTTATTTGGAGGTTTAGAAACTTTAGCCTATAACATCAATCGCAAGCAAGCCGATTTAAAATTATTTGAATTTGGAAAAACTTACCAAAAAGTAGATGCTGACCCGATAGCTAATGGGTTTAAATATGCTGAAACAAAACATTTAACCTTATTTGTTTCAGGACGCAAATATCCAGAAAATCCTTTTGGAGAAAACAATAAAGTTGATTTTGCTTATTTAAAAGCATGTATAGAATCTGTTTTAAATAAACTCTCTATTAAATTTAAAATTAGCGAGTTAAACGATTCTAATTTTAGTTACGGTTTATCCTATTCTCAAAAAAATAAGCACTTGGTTAGCTTTGGCTTAGTTGATAAATCTATTTGCAAAAAATTGGATGTAAACACTGAAGTTTTTTATGCAGATTTTAATTGGGATAATGTATTATCATTGGTAGGTAAAACAAAATTAGAGTTTACTGAAATACCAAAATTTCCTTCAGTGCGAAGAGACTTAGCATTATTATTAGATAAAAAGATTACTTACAAAGAATTGGAAGAATTGGCTTTTAATACTGAGCGTAAATTATTAAAATCGGTTAACCTATTTGATATTTATGAAGGGGATAAATTAGAAGCAGGAAAGAAATCGTATGCTGTTAGTTTTATGTTACAAGATGAGGAAGCAACCTTAAATGACAAACAAATTGATAACGTAATGCAGAAATTAATTAAAACCTACACAGAAAAATTAGGTGCAACTTTACGTTAATTAACGCCACTTATTAGAGAAAAAACACCAGTTATCAATCTGATATTTCTGCTATATATAATATTAACTAATTTTAATTATCATGAATAAATATATACGCTTTGTTTTTTTGACAACATTACTTTTGTCGAAAACAGTTATCTCACAAAATAAACTTGCTTCTAAATCAGCTACTATTGCTCCTGCAAAAATTGAAAAGGAAAGACCTTATACTCGTTTGAGTTTAAAAACTGGTGCAAACATTAGTGTTATTTATTTAGCAAGAAATACCAAAGAAAAGAATAATGAGCCTGGGTATTGCGGAGGTATTACTTACGAAGTAAACGATTTTATTAGAGTTGCATCTTTAATTACAAGTTTTAGACCCATAAATATTAAACCTACTTGGTTAAATGTAAAGGCAAATACTTTTGAATTAAATATGGAGATATTAGCAAAGTTTCCAAACAAAAAAACATTACTTTATCCTTTTGTAGGCTTAAGTTATAATACGTTTTCAGGATATTTTACCGGAGAATTAGATTATTTAAATTTGAGAGAATATTATCCTATTAATACTACCATAAATAACCAATGGCTTGGTTTAAATTTAGGAACAGGGCTAGAGCATAACTTTGGAATAGTTGGTCTTTTTTTAGACTATAGAATGCGTGTTGGAAAACAAGATAAAGTATTTAATATTATGGATGTTTGTTACACAGGCGGTGTAAAAGTTAGATTTCCGTATGGAAAATTGGCTAAAAAAATTGCCAAACCAAATGACAGATTTCATTGGTTTTAATAGTTAAATTAGTTTTACATCAATCTCAAAATACTATCACAAAAAATTAACTATTGCATTGTTAAAAAGTTTACCATTCGTTTTCTTAACATAATTAATCCGTTTTTTTAGGTTACTAACAATTTAAAGATTGATTATCAAGCTATTAAAAAACACTGTTAACCAATTGTTAAGTTTGATTGTGTGGCTCAAATTTTTGTAAATTCAATTATTAGAAAGTAATGAGCATTTTTACATTCCCTTAAAACTACTATGCAAAACTTCGACAACCAAAATAAAACCCGTAAAAAATTATATACTCCATTAACTACTAACGAAATTGGTAAGTTACAACCTCAAGCTATTGAATTAGAGGAAGCTGTTTTAGGTGCTATGCTTTTAGAAAAAGATGCATTGAGTACCGTTATTGATGTGCTTTCTTCTGAAAGTTTTTACAAAGAACAAAATGGAATTATTTTTAAAGCCATTTATAATTTATTTAATCGTTCAGAACCTGTAGACATTTTAACCGTTACCCAAGAATTAAAACGAAGCGGCGAACTTGAAATTGTTGGTGGTTCTTTTTATGTATCGTCATTAACTAACAGAATTGCCTCCTCTGCAAATATTGAATACCATGCGCGAATTGTAGCTCAAAAATATTTACAACGTGAGTTGATTCGTATAAGCACAGAAACCATAAAATCTGCTTATGAAGACAGTACAGATGTATTTGAATTATTAGATGCTACTACGCAACATATTTTTGAAATATTAGATTCAAATGTTCGAAAACAACATGTTGGAATGACTTCGTTAATTGCAAAAGCCATTGAAGAAATTGAAAAAGCAGCACTTCAAACAGATGGTTTATCGGGTGTTCCTTCAGGCTTTACAGCTTTGGATAGAATTACAGGAGGTTGGCAAAAATCTGATTTATTAATTTTAGCAGCTCGTCCGGGTATGGGTAAAACCGCCTTTGTTGTTACTATGGCAAAAAATGCAGCCGTTGAATTTAATAAACCGGTTGCTATTTTTTCGTTAGAAATGTCGTCTTTACAATTAGTAAAACGTTTAATATCTTCGGAAACAGAAATAGAACAGGATAAAATTTTAAAAGGAAATTTAGATAATCATGAGTTTGTTCAATTAAACGAACGTATTAAAAAATTATCGGTTGCACCTTTATATATTGATGATACTCCTGCCCTATCTATTTTTGAATTACGCGCGAAAGCCCGAAGATTAAAGGAACAACAAAATATTGAATTAATCATTATTGATTATTTACAGTTAATGAGCGGAGGTCCTGACAGCAAAGGAAATCGTGAACAAGAAATCTCTTCAATTTCGCGTGGTTTAAAATCACTATCAAAAGAATTAGAAATACCAATTATTGCACTCTCTCAGTTGAGTCGTCAGGTAGAAAACAGACCCGGCGGAAGTAAACGACCACAGTTAAGTGATTTACGTGAATCTGGAGCAATTGAGCAAGATGCCGATATGGTAATGTTTATTTACAGACCAGAATACTATGGTATTGAGGTTGATGAAAACAACCAACCAACAAAAGGACGTGCCGAAATTATTATTGCCAAAAACAGGCATGGTTCAATTGTTGATGTTCCATTACGATTTATTGGACAGTTTGCTAAGTTTACAGATTTAGATTATAACGAAGGTTCTGATATTTATTCGGCTAATAATAGCGGTTCTTCTATACCTCAAAATACCGACTTTTTATCGCAGCCAACTACCAAAACAGTTCAGTCAACCAAATGGGATGATGATGATGCGCCAAGTCAAGATATCATCAGAAGAAATGATATTGATGAAGTATTTTAGTTTTCTCTTTTTTTATTGTAATTAATTTTCAAAAAAAATCCTTCAGTTAATTAACCGAGGGATTTTTGCTTAATGTATAAACTTTATATTTTTATAAAGCAATTTCTTGCTTCTTATTCGCAAAAAACAATCCTGCTCCAACTACTACTAACAATAAAATAGAACCAATTAATGCAATACTGTTTCCTGTTTTGTAAACCTGAGGTTCAAACTTAAATTCAACTTTGTGTTTACCTGCAGGTATTTCCATTCCTCGTAAAATATAATTAACGCAAGTGTGAGGTGTTAAGTTTCCATCAACATAAGCATTCCATCCTTTAGGATAATAAATTTCGGAGAACACAGCAAAACCTTTTTCAGGAGCATCAGTTTCATAAACTAAATCATTTGGTTTATAAGATTGCATGGTTATTTTTCCATTAGCATTGTATGTATTTGCAACCGGAGTAATAGCCTTGTTTTTTTCTTGTATCACCGCTTCGCGTTTAGTATTTATTCCATGCAAGGCCACAATTTCTGAATCAGCACTAGCAACAGTTTTAATATTTTTTACAAACCAAGCATTACCATTTGCTTGCGGATTTGGAATAGCAAAGGTTTGATCTTTGGCGGGTACAATCATATATTTTGTATTCAACATATTTAATACTCCTAACTTTGCCATATGAATTCTCATCAACGAATCGTTTTGAGCGGCCTCGTTTAAACCTTTATAAAATTCATTAATTTCTCCATCTAAATGAAAATCAATAATCTCTTGGTATTTTTTCAATTTAGCACCATGATAGCCGCCAATTGATTTATGATAATAAGAGGTAGCTGCATCATTAAATGTATTAGTTGATAAATTCAGTACACGGTAATCTAAACTCTTATCCGCTAATATTTGTTCGTCAGCTGCTGATTTAGAGGGCGGTGCATCGTATTGTGCTTTTGGAACATAATTTTTACTATCTAAATAACGTCCGGCAACTGGCCATAAATCAGCACATAAAAATATAGCCATCGTTACTAAAAACAATTCTAATTTTAGTTTTTTTGTAACATATAAAAATAAAAAGATAGAAGCTAAACCCACAAAAATTAAGGAACGACGAGCATCACTTTTAAAAATTGCCTGACGCGCTTTTTCAATATTGGATAAAAACTCCGGCATAAATTGCGAAATTTGAGCATCAGTGGCGCCACTTTGTTTAAACTGATTTACAATTTGTGTTTCTTCACCTAAAGGAATAAATGAATTTGTTATAGACGGCATAAATGCACTTATAAAACAAAAACCACCAATCACAACTATAGATATAATTAAAACCTTTTTTAAATCAATTTGAGTTTTTAAAAATGGCAAGGTAAATTCTTCATTTTTTTCGGATGCTTTTATAAATTTATCTAATGCTAATATTGCTAAAAGTGGGATTGTTAATTCGGCAATTACCAAAATCATAGATACTGCTCTAAATTTATTGTAGCCAGGTACAAAATCCATAAATAAACTTGTTAACGGCATAAAGTTTTTACCCCAGGCTAACATTACCGATAATAATGTACCAATAACTAAAGCCCATTTCAAAGGATGATCAATAATAAATAATCCTAAAAATGCCAATAACATAACAATTGCTCCAATATAAACTGGTCCGCTAGTAAAAGGTTGTTGACCAAAATAAGCACTACTTTGCGCTACTTGCTCTCTCATTTGAGGATCAACAGCTTTTAACGCATCTTTATCAACGCTGCCAATTGCAGCTGAACCACCACCTTTAAAATTTGGAATTAAAAATGTAAACGTTTCCCCTACTCCATAACTCCATTGAGTTGCATAATCTTTATCTAACCCAGAAGTTTTATTTCCTTGATTAGTTTGTAATTCCGAATTCATCGTTAACTCAGTTTTACCACGGGTTGTATAATTTCCGTATTCGTAGGTTGCCAATAAATTACCTGCATTTGGCAATACCCCAATTATAGAAGCTGCTATAAATAAACCAACTCCAATAAAAAATGGTTTTAATGATTTTTGTTTTAAAGCCATTATAAAGTAAGTTAAAAACACTAAGCCAAATAACATAAAACCATAATATGAAATTTGAACGTGATTGGCATTTAATTCCATTGCCATAAATAAGGCTGTAATTGCAAAGCCAAGCCAATGCTTACCTCGCATTAATAAAATTATACCTCCCAATAAAGGCGCTAAATAACCAATAGCATTTGCTTTTGAATTATGACCAGCCTCAATAATAATAAAGAAATAAGACGAAAAACCATAAGCCAAAGCACCAATAATTGCAAGCCATGGATTAATTTCGAGGCACAATAATAGAATAAAAAAGCCTATGAAACATAAGAAAATATAACCACTTGGATGCGGTAAAAATAAATGAAATACTTTATCAACATGTCCTAATAAATTACCTGGATATAAAGTAGATACTTGATATGCCGGCATACCACCAAACATCGAATTTGTCCATAAAGCTTCAGAATGTTCTGCTTTTCTAAAGTCAGTCATTTCCTGACTCATACCTTTATATCTTACAATATCGCCTTGTTCTAAAACCTTATTTGATAATAAAGGACTAAATTGTATTAAAGTAATAATAGCGAATAATACAACGGCAGCTAAGTGAGGTAAATACTTTTTAAAGTTCATATGTTTGGTTTTTAGACAAATATAATCATTATCCATATTTTATGAAATCTGTTATAATAGAATAAAGTTAGTTGGGAAATATATATCTATTGTTGAGTTAAGTTAGCTCTAATCTTTTGATGCAATCCTTAACTCAACTCAATAAAAAAACTTAAATTTACTTTCAAATTAAAATCATGCAAAAAGATCCGTTTCCTAAATTTAAAGCTCTTATAAAAAAATCAAATAACATTATTATTGTTACTCATTACAATCCTGATGGCGATGCAATGGGCTCTTCATTAGCGCTGTATAATTACTTAATTAAAATAGATAAAAATGTTACAGTAATAACACCCAATGATTATCCAGAGTTTTTGCATTGGTTACCCGGAAACAAAAAAGTAATTGAATTTAATAAAAATATAAAAAAGGTAACAACATTAATTGCAAAAAGCGATTTAATTTTCACTTTGGATTTTAATAATTATTCGCGATTAGAAGGTTTAGGTGAATTACTAAAAGATTCAAAAGCTACAAAAGTATTAATTGATCACCATCAACAACCAGATGACTATGCAACATTAATGTTTCATGATGTAAAAGCCTGCTCAACGTGCGAATTAGTACATGAATTTATTTGTGGTTTAGGTGGTAAAAAACTTATTGATAAAAACATTGCGGCTTGTTTATACACAGGTATTATGACTGATACAGGCTCATTTCGTTTTGACAGTGTAACCTCTAAAACACATTTAATACTAGCAGATTTGTTAGCTACAGGTTTAACTCCTAGCGACATTCATTCTGCTATTTACGATACTTATAGTGAAAGTCGTGTAAAATTATTGGGCTATTGCTTAACCGAAAAAATGGTAGTAATACCTGAATTGCAAACAGCTTACATGGCATTATCGGAAGCGGAATTAAAACGTTTCAATAATCAAAAAGGTGACACAGAAGGAATTGTAAATTATCCTTTCTCTATAAAAGGTATTACGTTTTGCGCATTTTTTAGTGAAGGTGAAGGTAAAATAAAAATATCATTCCGAAGCAAAGGTAAATTCGATGTAAATCAGTTTGCACGTAAACACTTTAATGGTGGTGGTCATATAAATGCCGCCGGAGGAAGAGGTAATGTTTATGATTTACAAAAAACAGTTGAAAGCTTTTTGGATTTATTACCAGTTTATAAAAAAGATATTTTAAAGAAATAAAAATTGAACGCTGATAACCTTGATTAAACAGATGAACCCTGTTTATTTATAGGAACAAACTATTGTTAAATGAGAATTTATCAGTGCAATTCAAATTTATCTGTTATAAAAGTTTTGCTACACCTTAATAAACTTAACTTTAGCTATTGCTCCACGCTCTGTTTTAAATGTTATAAAGTAAATTCCTGGATTTAATTTTTCCACTGAAATCGAATTTGAAGTTGTTGTTTCTGCAAGTAATAATTTTCCTAATAAATCAGTGATTTCAATGATTTTAAGTGAGTTATCATAATTATCTAAACTAAAATTTAATGTAGCATTTGTAGGATTAGGATAAATAATCAACGATTTACTAAAAGTGTTGTTTTCATTAATACTTGTTAAACTTGATAAGGTATATTTATTAAAAAATCGCCATATTTCTTTTGAAGCATTAATATCCATATTAGTTCCCACTCCACCAAATGGAAATCCAGGCCAAGTATGCGTTCCGCCAATAATTTTATATAATTCAACAGTACTTCCTAAGTTTCCACCTGTGTATTGATAATGTATGGCTGTACAACCATCAGTTGTGTTTGTATTTGGCACATTACTAAATGTAGCCGAGGGATTACAGCCATTTTTTATTACCCAATATTTTACAACGCTATCAATTGGCATCATTCCCTGAGATAAATTTCCAGCGTATGGTACAGTAGGATCAGATGTACCATGAATTTGCATTACAGGAACAGGACGAGTTGGATTACAAAAATTACCATATTGCGATGTAAAAATACTTCCTGTAACTGAAGCAATTGCTGTAATTTTGTTGCTTAATTCACATGCCAAAGTGTGACTCATAAAACCTCCGTTACTCATACCTGTAGAATAAACTCTATTTAAATTTATATTATAAGTTAAATCTAAAGAATCAATTAACGAATTTAAAAAAGCAATATCATTTACTAAAGAACTTGATATACCGGCATTCCAATATGGTTGATTAGAACCGTCTTTTGTTCCTTGTGGAAATACCATTAAAAAATTAGCAGTATCCGCAATGGGCATAAAATTACTGTAAAACTGTTGTTGACTCGCATTACTTGTGTAACCATGTAAATTTAAAATTAATGGTCTAGCTGTTGTTCCGTTATATATAGTTGGAATGTATAAGCGATACGAACGATACTGCCCACCAGAAAAGATACTATCTATAATTGTAGTTTGGGCTATTGATATAGAAATACAGAAACAAAGGAAACATAAAAGTTTTTTCATTTAGTTATTTTTATGGTTTTATGGTTTAACTAGTTTAATATTTGCTGGTTGTGTTTCGGTAAACTTAGCTATTTCATATTACTGGAATTAATAAATAAATTTAACCTAATATATTAAATGTAATACGATAATTGCCATTAATTATAGTCATTGTAATTATATTTCAATTAAGAAACATAACACAAAAATAGAATTTTTATCATTACTATTTTTAATGAAGAATATGTAAACTATTATTCAACAAACCAGCCAATTAAACGACGTCTTAATTTACCGCTATAAGTTTGCGTTTGATAATCGGTGTAATTATTAGTTGCATTTATGCATTTAGAGAACTGTTTAACACGATATTTTACTTCTTCGCTTAACAAATCAAATAATTCAAATGCTTCATCAAAATCAGCGGCATTGTCTTTAATACGTCCAAAATGATCGTCCAAAGATTGGTCTAAAACTAATTGAGGTTTTAAGCCTTTTCTTAAACACAGTAAATAACGTTCTCGAACAATAAATGCTTCAGCCGATGAATTTAAGAAACGTGCTTTAATATCATCCGGCAACTCATAATCGTTTTCTAATTCATAATCCCATTCATCTTTGTAGCGTTGTTCTAAATACATGTGAGGAGCTACAAAAACATGTTTCCAGTCTATTGGAAATTGCCATAAATTAAAACGGCGAGAGTTATTTCCTAAATCAACAATATTAAATTTCTTTTTATTTGGAAGTACTCGAGAACCACGTCCAATCATTTGATGATATAGCGTTAATGATTTAGTAGCTCTGTTTAAAATAATCGTTTCAACTTCAGGTTCATCAAAACCAGTAGTTAAAATACTTACCGAACTTAAAATTCCATCTTTTGTATTTCTAAACCATTCTAAAGTTTCAGTTCTATCCCTATCACTAAACGTACTATCCAAATATCTAATAGGATAACCTTTAGCTTTAAACATATTGTAAACTGATATACTGGTTAAAATACCGGCATTAAATATTAATGTTTTTGTTCCTTTTCCCACTTCCTCATAAGCATCTAATAATTTACCCTGCATCATTGCTTGGGTATATAATATTTCGTGTGAACCTGTTGTAAACTCACCATTATTACCAACTCTTAAAGTACTTAAATTGATATCGTTAGAATATGTAACACCTTCCGCTAAAAAACCCTGATCGATTAAGGAAGCTATACTTTCTCCAACAATAATTTCTTTATAAGTTTGATACAGGGGTAATTTTTTATTGCTACTCAAAGGCGTGGCTGTAACACCTAAAATATTTACATTTTCAAAATAATGAAATATTTTACGAAATGAGTTATAATGAGCCTCATCAACAATTACTAAGCCTATATCTTCCAAAAATTGTTCGTCTTCCTGTAACCTATTATTTAAGGTTTCAACTAAAGCAGTAAAACTTTGGTAATCTGTTTGTTGCGCCAAATTTTTTACTTCAGAATTAATAACTTTGTTTTTAATGCCGATACCAGCCAAAACATTGGAGGTTTGCTTGCTTAACTCAATTCGATGGGTTAATATTAATACTTTACGATTAAAATGATTAATATAATTTTTGGCAATTTCTGAAAAGATGATAGTTTTACCACCACCGGTTGGCAATTGAAATAAAATATTTTCGTTAGGCTTAGCATCTTTAAGTTTATTGAAAATAGTGTTTACAGCCTCTTGTTGATAAGGGTATAATTGACGGGTTGATATAGGTTCTTCGGTTTCCAACGTTCAAAAAAATTAGCCTATAAACTTAATATTTTTTTTGATTATGAGGAGTAAAATAAATCATTAAAAATGATGAGTTATTGACAAAAATATTTTTTTATTACCTCAAAATAGTAACAGAACCTCTATACAATTTATCTTTACCATCATTTAAAATATAAAAATAAGTACCTGTAGGAACTGTATTACCAAGATACTTTCCATCCCATGAGTTGTCATAATTATTTATATTATAAATTAATTTACCATACCGGTTATAAATTTTTAAATTATTGTCAGGATACTTATCTAAATTACCAATATAAAAAACATCATTGTCGCCATCATTATTTGGTGTAAAAGCACTATAAAAAAATAATAAATCTCCATTTTTTACGTTTACAGTAACAACATCATTAGCATAACATCCATGATGATCTTGAGTTGTTAATGTGTATGTTGTTGTTGAAACCGGCCAAACATCTGCGTTTGAAGTTCCTCTATATTTAATATTATAATCAGGCTGCCACCAAAATGTTTTTGCTCCAATACCAAATAGTGTTATAGTTTGTCCTTCATCAATAGTGGTATCGGCACTAGCATCAACATAAGGTGGTAAAAATGCTGCTATAGTAACTTGAGATATATTGTCAGGACACAATCCATCTGATACGGTTAATGTATAAACTGTAGTAACTGAAGGTGATGCTATTGGATTAGGTGATGATGAATTATTCAAACCAGTTGAAGGATACCAATTAAAATTATGCCAAGCATTATTATTAAAAGAAGCTCCTATTTTTACACCAGATTCTTGTCCGTAACAAAAACCTGTATCTATTCCCGCATTAAAAGTGTGAATTTTATCAAGATTAATATACATTGTATTTGATACAATATTAGTATCAAAATCTGTAACGGTTAAAGTATAAGTTATATCACTTGTGATATTAAAAGCAGTTGGATTTGCTACAGTTATAGAATCTAAAAAAGTTGAAGGCTGCCATAAGTATTTATAAGGTGGAGTTCCCCCAAGTGCGCTTGGCGAACCACCAATGGTAACACTAGTATTAATACATACTGTTATATCAGGACCAGCATTTGCAATTAGTTGAGCTAAGTTATGATAATAACACGCCACTAAAAACAGTATTAAAAAATAGACTTTTTGCATTGTGACAAATGTAAAAAAAGAAATGTAATAAACAGGTGATTATGGCTTTAATGATTAATAACACAACAAAACTACCAAATTGCAAAATTGTTGTAAATCATCATTTTTCCCCATTTTTCTTTACCAAAATCTTTTTCTAATTGTGCTTTCAATTCGGATGATTGATAAATTTTTTGTTTTGATTTTTTAGGTAAAAGCACTGTTAATTCAGGTTTTACAACATCAATGCTTTTTGCAAAATAAATAACACCGCCATCCTCAGTGGCTAGCCCTAATATTGTTCCGGGTAAACCAACAAAACTTTCGGGACCAATTGTTGCATTAATTTCAGAACAAAACCAAGCATAAATTCGTGTGGTATCATTGGCTTTCCAAATTGCTTTGCGACATTGATAACCACAAATAGAACGTTTACTATCCGTTATTTTCCAATTAAACGAACGAATTGTATCAGCTACTAAAAATGCTTCGCCCCAAATTTTCTTTTCGGTTAATCGTTTGTTAGTGCTTTTGTTTTGGTATACAACATTTTTTGTTGTTGACCAACTCATGCGTTCTACTAAATCACTTTCTTGAGGTTTAAATACAGATAGTGAATCATTAAAATACAATTCAAAAATATCTACCTTGTTTTTATCTTCTTCTTTTAACCATTCTTTAACATCACCATTATTTTTAAATTTTTTATACAAATTAGTTTTACGTTCAAATGTAATTTTACCATACGTTATTTGACTCATTGCAAATTGAGCAAGTGAACAATAGCAGCAAAGTGTTAGTATTATTTCTTTAAAAATCATCTTCTTCCTTTGTTTTATTGCTATTAAACTTAAATGTTGCTTTTAATAAAAAGTACTGCGAAATTATATTTGTTTTAATATCTGTGATTACATTACTGCTAATATCTCGGTCTATACTAATATTTTGATTTAAGATATCATAAGCAAAAAATCCAAGTATAAAATTTTCATTTTTAAAGAATGTTTTTGAAAATGAAGCATTCCAAACAAGAAAATTAATGTTATATCCATTACTTCTCCTACTATTTATTGTATAATTTGCATTACTTTCCAATAAAAAATTCTTCGGTAATTTGGCGCTAATTTCTCCTGATAATCCTTGCGAGGAATAAGGGGTGCTGCTAGTTGAATTTAATGTAGAATATGCCGAATTGTATGAATAATAGCCAGATATGCCTGCATTAAATTTATCTAAATTTAAACGGAGATTAAGGTTAATTGTTGACCTTAAATCTTGAGTTACATTTTCTAAATTATTAACGAACGATTTATTGCTTGAATACGATCCATCAAAATTTGGCCCAATTTCTAATTTTTTCGAAAAGAACGGTAAACTAGTTCCAAAATAACCACCAACGCTATAGTTACCATTTACATTTACAGCTTTAGAAACAGTTCTGCCTATTGTATCAAAAGCAGTGGAGTTAATTATATCATTATTAGTAAAATTATAATTTAAACCGAGCCAGGTGTATTTACCACTAATAGATTTCCATGAATTAAAATTCAAGTTCACACCATGCGTAAATGTTGGCAATAAATTTGGATTTCCAATATTTATAAAATTTGGATTTGAATTATCAAACACTGGCTGCAATTGGCTTATAGTTGGATTTTGGGAGCTAGTTGTATATTTTAAATCAATGACTTTGTTGTCAGAAAATTTATAACGAATAGTTGAAAAAGGTAAAATATTATTAAAATTTTGAGTGATATGTTGGTCTGTAAAAATGTTATTATTATTAACGAAAACATTACGTGCTTTTGTACCAATAGTAAAACGCATTTTTTTTACTTCATAAATAAATTTTAAACCAGCACGATTAATCTGCTTCACATTTATAAAGTTATTGGTTAAAGAAGAATCTAATTCGTTGTATTCACCACCAATATTATTAAATGCCTTTTTATCCTGTTTGCTATTATAATACATGAAATCATAGGAAGCCTCAATTTTTATTTTTTTTGTAATAGGTTCAATAAATGAAACACCACCAAAATGACTTTGATTATGATTTTCACTTGCTTTTTTTTGATTAACTGAAAGTAAAAAATCACTACTATCTCGATAGGAATAGTTATCTGTTTTTAAAATGCCATCCGAATTATTTTTAGATAATGTGTTGTTGTAATTTATAGTTAACAATCTATCTTTTTTCTTAAAGCGTTTTAATAATTTAAAATTATTGGTAAGGTCATAGCCATATCCTTTGTTAGTATTATAAATTGTAGTATTTCTGGTTTTTAAATTGTCATTCGTTAAAAAATCTGTTTCGTTGGAGCTTGTAGAGCTGTTATTTAATAATTTTATTTTTGTGTTAAAGAAAAAATCGGTTAATGAATCTATCTTCTGCTCCAAACCAATATTAATAGCATGTGCTTCATTTTTTTGTTTAGCTTGTGTAATATTATTTGAAGTATAGCTTGTGTCTGTTAAGAAATATTGAGAGTTCTGCGTCTTTTTTGAAACAATCTCGCTGTTATTATAGGTGTAATTTATATTTAATTTTGTGTTTTTAGATAATCTATCAGAGTAATAAAAACCAGTTTTAATAGTTTGTGGTATTCCCTGCCCTTCATTATTACTAAAGGACATATACATACCTCCATCTTCATTTTCTGATTGATTAAATTCATTATTTAGTCCGTATTTATAAACATCGCCCCAATCAAAACTCGAATTTGGAGTATTGCTCGCCAAACCAAAAACAGAAACTTTGAGTTTCTTCTTAAAGTAATTTGTTAATACTTCACCTTCATAAAATTTCTGAAAATCACTAGCGCCACTTATTTTTCCGAAATATCCTTTTTTAGCATCGTCTTTTAATTTTAAATTCAATATTTTTTGCGTTTCCTCTCCAGTGCTTGAATTGGCAACATCATCACTTTTCTTTTCATAAACTTGCACCGATTCGATAGAACTTGCATTTAAGTTTTTTGTAGCTATTGTAGGATCCCCGCCAAAAAATTCATCACCATCTACTAAAACCTTATCAACTGCTTTACCTTGTGATGTAATTTTACCATCCTTATCCACTTTTAAACCTGGTAGTTTTTTCAATAAATCTTCAACGGTTGCATTAGCTTTTGTTTTAAAAGAATCTGCGGTATAGATAAGCGTATCTCCTTTGTAGTAAATTGGATCTTTAAATGCAAAAATGGTAACTTCATCTAAGGAAATATTTTTAGGAAGCAGAATAATTTTACCAAAATCATATTCTAGGTTTTTTTTATCGCCAAAAATAAAATATCCCTGATCTGAAAATTTAGGATGTGAAATAATTACTTGATAGGTATCGATAGGAATAGGTCTTAATTTAAAAAAACCATTTTGATTGGATCGTGTAAATTCTATTAATGTTGAATCTGATAATTTAATTGCCATAACAATGGCATTTGATAAAGGAGCTTTAGCAGAGGTATCTTGAACATTACCGGAAATAGTTAACTTCTGTGAAAATGAAAAAATAGAATTAAATAGTAAAAAACAAAGTAAGGTTTTATTCATGTAAATTTGTTTATATAAAAAGTAATGAAATAAATAACATGAAATTTTAAGTCAGGTACAAAAATAATTAAATTAATAGATTATTGTGACATTCTATATGTAATAAAGATTTTTTTATGAGTAAGAGACATTTTTTGTATCAAATAATGTTGGTCAAATTACTAATTAATAAGATTTTAAGAAATTAAAAATAGAATTAGCTCTATTTTCATTAGAATTGAAACCAAACCGAAATTCATAAAATGTAAATATGTGTGTTTAATCACATTAAACGAATAAAATGTAAACATGAACTAAAAGTAACTTTATTAATTTACCTTTGTCAAAAATATTAAAAATATGAATTTACAATTTGACATTATAGAGATTTTAAAAGTAACAATGGTGCTTTTTGCAGTAATTGATGTAATTGGATCTATTCCGATAATTATAAATTTAAAACAAAAAACTGGAGTTATTAATGCTAAAAAGGCATCTTTTGTATCATTAGGAATTATGATTGTATTTTTATTTGTAGGTCAAACTATTTTAGATATAATTGGAATATCCATTGGAGATTTTGCTATCGCAGGTTCTATATTAATATTTATTGTAGCCTTTGAAATGATATTGGGTGTTCAAATTACTAAAGATACCATGCCTGCAACTGCCTCAGTAATTCCGCTTGCCTTTCCGTTAATTGCAGGAACAGGTACTTTAACTACATTGTTATCAATTAGGGCAGAATATAATATTGTTTCAATTATAACTGCTATTATTTTAAATGTTATTATCGTTTATATTGTTTTAAGAAATTTAGATAAAGTAGAAAAATTACTTGGTGCAGGAGGCATTGCAATTCTGAAAAAAGTATTCGGGATTATTTTACTGGCTTTGGCTATTAAATTATTTAGAAAATACACAGGGTTGTAAAAGAATATAGTTTTTAAATTTTAGTGTAACCAAAATAATAGTAATAGATAATCTGATTACGATTAAAAAATTACCTATACAACTCTACCTTAGTCTCAATATCCGACTTCACGGTAAATTTCTTTTCAATAGTATATATAGAACCTTTAAGTTCTTTAGAACGCCATTCGATCCGGTAATTACCAGGTTGTAAATAATAAATCTGAGAGGTTGTAGTATTTAAATTACAAACCCATTCCAATTTTTTTGTGTCCTTATAAATACTGCCATCACCATTATCCAAAGCTTTAACTGTTAACATTCCTGCATTTGGCAAGGCAATTATTTTAGTTTGAGATTGAGTTACGGAAACTGCATCAATATATGTTCTAGGCAATGTTAAAACCTCTAAATCATAATTTCCAATAATGTATTTTTCAATGGTATTCATTTGCTGAACATTTAAGGTTTGCATATTACTGTTTGATTTTCGAACAATGCTTTTTATTTTTTCATTATAATTATATACCCCTATTGGTCGTCTTAATTCTATAAAACCTTGAGGTGCATCAATGGGAATAATGGTATGTTTTCCTTGAGATAACTTCACCTCTTTACTTTCGGTTGGAGGAATAGTATGTGCGATTACTTTGTAAGTCGGAAAATCATCTAAATACAAAGTATCTGGATTACCTTTTTGATTTAAGGTGTGTAAATAATTGTAAACATAATTTCCTGTTGCCATATTGTAAAATGTCATGTTTACATTGGTTTCTGTAGGTAACGATTTTGAATCTAATAAATTTACCTGTGAAGTTGTTTTATTTAATTTTTGTTTGGAGATAATTGAACTAATGTTATTTACCAAATTTGCGTTATCAAAATCAAAATAATCTCCAACACATTCAAAAGTTTTTATTTGCTCAACAGTTAATCCAATACCAATTATAAATGGTTTAAATACAATGCCTTTTTCCATTAATTTTTGTCGGGCTTTGCAAGGATCTCCTTCACACTCCTCTATTCCATCAGTAATTAAAATAATAACATTTAGCGCTTTTGCATCTGGAAAATCGTTTGCCGATTCAGTTAACGAATGTTCAATAGGTGTAATGCCGGTTGGTTTTGCTTCGGCTACCTTACTTTTTATTAGTGCTACATTATTTTTACCAAAAGGAACTACTAATTTAGAATCTTTACAGTCACCAGGTGGGTATTTTACAGTATGCCCATACATACGTAAAGCAAACTGAATATTTTTTTGTTTATTTAAACTATCCAAAAATTTATAAAACAAATCTTTAGCTCCTTGAATACGAGTTTTAGAATTATAAATAGTCTTCATGCTTTTACTCGCATCAAAAACAAACAAAACTCTTGTTAAGGTTGGTTCTGTTTTTTTTACTTGCGCACAAATATGATGTGTACCTAATAAAACGAAACTAAATATTACAACAATTAATTCTTTCATTTAAAATATAACTTCAAATTTAAGGGGGGTTACAACTTAAAATGGAAAGAAAAAGAAAACTTATTAAAAATGAAGTGCTAAGAACGAAGTTAGAATTACTCCTATCTGATAATATTAAAATGCCCTTTCAATTGAATATATTCTCCACGGGCATTTTTATATTCAATTACATACACGTAAACTTCATCTGTAGCAGCATCACCCGTCCAACCTTCTGTATCATCTGTAGTTTCAAACACTTTTGTTCCCCATCGGTTAAATACCATCACTTTGTAATCTGTTTTCTCAACATATTGTGCTATCGGTAACCACACATTATTTATTCCTTTTGGAGCAAATGCATTTGGCACAAAAACACTTACTTCTACATAAGCATCCGCAGGATTAGATTTGGCAACATCCTTAAATCCATAAATATTACCAGAACCCTCAACTGCTTCAACGAAATAAGAAAACTTACCTTTATCACTCACGAAATTCTGAACATCATCTAGATAAGTTCTAGTAGCATATGAAACGTTACTTATAGGATTGGGATCAAAAACTCCATTAACCGCTCTATAAATATTAAATGATTCAACACTGGCATTCCACTTTGAATAATCATCCCATGTTAATGTGTTATAAAATATGTTTTCGGTATCATTACTTACGTGCAAAAGAATTGTTTTTGATGTATCGCTCCAAACACCAGGATTATTGCAATTATCAGCTACTTGAATTTTATAAAAATAATTTTTCTCACTCGTTTTTACATTCTTATCTAGATATTTTTGCGGTGTAATTGCTGAATAAGGAACAAAAGCTAATTTTGTAAAAGTCAATCCGTCTTCCGATTTATAAATATTACAACCTTTGTAAGGATTTGTATCATCAATTGTAAAAGAGATTTCTATTTGCTTGTTTTCAGTAATCACACTCACCGAATTAATATATGCATAACTTGGTCCTGGAAGTCCACTCGCTGTTACACATTGAACATTAGAACTTGCACTAATTGACAAATCTGTATTTTTAACTCTAATGATATAACAGTATACATCTCCAGGAATTAATGCTGTATGAGAAAAAGAAGTTGAAATGGTTGACCCAATAATAGTATAAGTGCTACCATTTATAGAACAATAAATATCATATTTAAGAATTCCTTTAGGTAAATTTGAATAAGGTGTCCACGCAAAACTAGCCGTTCTAGTACATAAATCATAAGTAGGAGCATTTAAAAAAATAGAATTAT